>JBKJSR010000609.1:0-5293 GCA_046594355.1 Bryobacter sp. | reverse complement strand
CCAAGAAACACGCTGACCGGCAACGTCAAAACCCAGGCGAGCAACATGTTGCGCACCGTCTTCATTTGCACGCCGCTATTGTTGGCCGCCATCGTACCCGCCACTCCACTCGTCAATACATGCGTCGTACTTACCGGTAGCCCAAGCTGATCCGCCGCGCCAATCGTTAGCATCGCTACCAGCTCCGCACTCGCCCCCTGCGCATACGTCAGATGCTCCTTGCCAATCTTCTCGCCTACCGTAACCACAATCCGCTTCCACCCGATCATCGTCCCGAGTCCAAGCGCCAGAGCCACTGCCACCTTTACCCAAAACGGAATAAAGTGCGTCGATTTGTCGAGTTGGCTCTTATAGAATTTGATCGAACTCTTCGCCCCTGCATCCGCGATGCGCCCCTGCTTCACCAGCTTCCCTAAACTCTCATCGATCAGGTACATGTTCGTGCGCAGATTGGTGCGCTCTGCCCGTGGAGTGTCGCTCAATTGGCTCTTTCCCGCCAACTGCTTCATCAGCTCGCGGTTCAATTCCAGCACTGCGGCGGCCGTACGCTTGTTCGGCGACACATTCGGCTTCAGATAATTCGACAACTCAAGGGCAGCCTCTTCACCCGTCATCGAAGCCTTTTCAAACTGCCGCTCGATCATGATCGACACTTCCGACGATGATTTCATCAGCGCTTGCATGTCTTGCCTCGATGCCCCCTCGTTTAATGCAAAGCTGGCCGGGATCACACCGATCAATATCAGCATGATCAGTCCCATACCCTTCTGGCCATCGTTCGAACCATGCGCAAAGCTTACGCCGGTGGAGGTGAAAACGAGTATGGCCCGAATCCACATGGGGGGCGGCGTATCTTTGGTGGGTGCCTTGTACAAAGCCGGATTCTTGATCAGCGCTTTGCAAAGCAGCAACATCATCGCCGAACACAGGAAACCGATAAGCGGCGAAATCAGCAGGCTGGCAAACACTTCCTGCACTTTCGTCCAGTTTACACCCCGGCCAAATACTTCGGCACTCATCAACGAATGTGCCAAACCCACCCCAATGATCGATCCAATCAGTGTGTGTGAACTTGACGCCGGCAGCCCCATGTACCAGGTCCCAACATTCCAGATGATCGCCGAAACGAGCAATGAAAACACCATCGCCATGCCCGCCGAAGACCCAACATTCAGCACCAGCTCCACTGGCAACAACGACACCACCCCAAAAGCCACCGTCCCGGAAGATGCAAGAACCCCAATCAGATTCCAAAGCCCGGACCACACTACAGCTACGTTCGGTCTGAGCGTGTTGGTATAGATCACGGTAGCCACGGCATTCGCCGTGTCGTGAAAGCCGTTCACCATCTCAAAAGCCAAGGCCAACAACAGTGCTGTAATTAAGAGGATCGCCGTCGACAATGCTACCGATTCGCCAAAAAGTTCCACTTTGAGCTACCTATGGCAGTAGACCAGATTCGAAGGTCCTGTAGCAATCTATTCATCGAAAATTCACGCAAGCTTTACCGTCCTGGAACGAAGGCTTGTCATATTGGGAGAATTCATGCTTATGTCCCGCATCACCGCAACCCTATTCCTCACAGCACTTTCCGCGCTTGCGCAATTCGATTCCGCCACACTTCTCGGCTCAGTTCGCGACGAAAAAGGAGGTTCACTTTCTGGTGCCAAGCTTGTACTCCGCAACAACGATACGGGCAGCATCCAGACGGCAAGTTCTACAGATTCCGGTGAATTCATCTTCCCCTCAGTCCGCATCGGCAGCTATCGGCTCACAGCCGAAATGCAAGGTTTCACCACCGCCTCGGTCGACAAACTCAGCCTCACCGTCAACGCCCGCCAGCGCGTCGACCTCACCCTCCGCATCGGTCAGGTTAGCGAAATCGTCAACGTCGAAGCCACTACCCCCTTGCTCGAAACCGACAGCTCCTCCAAAGGCCAGGTCATCGCCGCCAAACAGGTGGTCGAGCTTCCACTTCAGGGCCGCAGCTACGCCAACCTCGCCCTGCTCTCCCCCGGCGTTCGCCAATCCCAATCCGGCAATCAGGGCTCCATCGCCTTCCGTCGCGAAGGCTCCTATAACGTCAACGGGCTTCGCAGCGTCTGGAACAATTTCCTCCTCGACGGCATCGACAACAACTTCTATGGCACAACCAATCAGGGCTTCTCGAACCAGGCCATCCAGCCATCCCCTGACTCGGTCGCCGAGTTTCGCCTGATCGTAAATGCCTACTCGGCTGAGTTTGGCCGCAGCGGCGGAGCGGTCATGAACGTCGCATCCAAGTCCGGTACCAACGCGTTCCACGGCGCGGCCTGGGAATTCCTTCAGAATGAAAAGCTGAACGCCACCGGCTTCTTCAAACCCACCCTCAACCAGAAGCCGATCAACAAGCGCAATCAGTTCGGTGGTGCCCTTGGCGGCCGCATCGTCAAAGACCGCACTTTCTTCTTCGCCGACTACGAAGGCTCACGCTGGAGCATCGCCCCCTTCTCGCTGATTGCCCTCCCCTCCTCAGGAATGCGCAACGGCATCCTTCCGCTCGATGTCCGCGCACCCTTCGCTTTCACCGACGATCTGGGCCGCAGCATCGCCGTCGGTGCGGTCTTCCCGGCCGGGACCGCAATCCCCATGACTCGCTTCGCCCGCCGCGTGCTCTCCGAGTTGCCTCAATCCAACCGCGCCGGAGGCGGCGCACTGGGCATCGCCAGTAATTTCGGCGGCGTCGATCAGAATCGCCTCACCGATAACAAAGGCGCGATTAAGGTGGACCACAAAGTGTCTAACAACATCAACAGCTTCTTCCGCTATGCCCACCGCCGCCAATCCATCTTCGCCCCCGGCATCATCACTGGCTTCGCTGGCGGCAACAACCTCGGCAATCTCGAAACCTTCAACCAACAGGGCATTGCCGGTGTCACCTGGACCAAGTCGGCCACCGAACTCATCGAATACCGTTTCGCCGTCACCCGCTTGGGTATGGATCGCCTCCCCGCCTCAGTCGGCGGCCCTTCGATGCGCGAACTCTTCGGCATTACCGGCTTGCCCGAAGGTCCCCGCATCCAAGGCGGCATTACTCCTCAGGACATCCAGGGCTTTCCCCGCTTCGGCCGCCAGTCCACCAATCCTCAGGCTCAATTCCCCACTACCATCAACTCACGGCTGAATCTCTCGAAGATCGTCAATCGCCACAACCTGAAAATGGGTTACGAGTTTCTCTTCCTCAAGATCCTCGTCGACGACACCAATCCGCTCTACGGCATCGATGGCTACGGCGGCTTTTTTTCGCGGCTCCCGGGACAAAACCTTGGTGCCCTCGCAGGAGCTCCCGCCAATACTGTCCACTCCATGGCCGACTTTTACTTCGGTGCCCGCAGCTCTTATCAGCTCGCTACCCAGGTTCAAGCAAAGGTCCGCCAGCAGGCTCACTGGTTGTATCTGCAGGACGACTTCAAGGTAAATTCAAGGCTCACGCTCAACCTGGGATTGCGTTACGAAATGACCACTCCGGCCTACGACGCCGACAACAAACTGGCCAACTTCGATCCCACCCAAAACAAGCTGATTACCGCCTCTAGCGGCTCGATCGAAAACCGCACCTTGCAGCGCCAGACCTGGAACAACTTCGCGCCCCGCCTTGGGGCCGCCTACCAGCTCAATTCTAAAACCGTGCTCCGCGGCGGCTACGGCTTCGGCTGGAACTACTGGAACCGCATGGCCTCGTCGGAATACCTCAACACCAACGCCCCCTTTGTCACGCGCTTCTCGGCGCAGAACAGCCAAGCCCAACTCGGCAATCTTTGTACGGCGAACAACTTCTCCAATTGCTTCCGCACTCGTGAGCAAGGCTACCCGGTCAATCCCGCCTCAAACGTGATCCTCTACATGGACAAGAACACGCCTTGGGGTTATGTACAGAACTGGCACTTCACGATCCAGCGCACGCTGTTCAAGAACACCCTGCTTGACGTTGCCTACGTAGGAAACCGCGCCGATCATCTTCCCGTTCTCGGCGACTTCAATCAGGCCCGCCCGATCACTCAGGCTGAGCTAGGCCAGGGTCTCACCACACTCGGCACTCTGCTCGCGCGCCGCCCGATACAGGGTTTCGGCAACATCACCGCAGTTATCCCCGACGGCTTCTCCAACTACAATTCCTTACAGGTCAAATTTGAACATCGCGGCGACTGGGTAACTTTACTTAACTCCTTTACCTACGGCAAGGCCATCGATAACGTCGGTCAGGTCCTCGAAGGCAGCGTCGGTGGCAGCCCCAACCCGCAGGACATTCGCAATGTCCGTAACGACAAAGGGGCCTCAAGCTTTGATCAACGCTGGAACAACACCACCAGCTTCGTCGTCGAGCTGCCCTTCGGCAGAGGCCGGCGCTTCGGTAAGGATACGCCCGGTGTAGTCGATGCCGTCCTCGGCGGCTGGCAGGCCAGTTCCATCGTCAATACGCAAAGCGGCCTTCCGATCAACCTTCGCTATCCCGATGCCTCTGGTATCCTGTCCGACGGACAGCCGGACTTCCTCGGCAATGTCGCCCTGCGGCCCAATGTGATCAATGGCTCGATCGGCGTCCTCGCTGCTGAATCGGAGCGCAGCTACACCAACTACTTCAACCGCTCGAACCTCGCAACTCCGCCTGTCACGGCCCCTTTTGGCAACCTTGGCCGCAATGTCGCCTACGGCTTTCCGCTCTACCAGACAGACTTCGTATTGTCGAAGAGCTTCGCCATGCGCTTCATCAACGAGAGTGCCCGCCTGCAATTCCGCAGCGAATTCTACAACATTTTCAACAAGACAAACTTCGCCGCGCCCGACGTCAATCTGGCCGGTGCCAACTTCGGCCGGGTGACTTCTACCCTGGATCCCCGCTACATCCAGTTCGCGTTGAAACTCCTGTTCTAAGTGAAGCGGCTAAACTGAAAGGAGCCGGATCCGGCTCCTTTTTTTATGCCTATCGATCGCCGTATCTTCCTCGCCACTTCTGTCGCCAGCCTATCCGCTGCGCCCGCAAAAACCATGAATCCCCTGCTCGACACCTGGAAAACTCCATTTGGTTTGCCTCCCTTCGCGACCATCAAGGCAGCGCATTTCGTGCCCGCCTTCGCCGCGGCAATGCCCAAGGCCTTGGCCGAGATTGAGGAGATTGCAAACAACCCGGCCCCGCCAACTTTTGCCAACGTGCTTGAAGCGCTTGAGAAACAAGGCGAACTGCTGCGCCGCGTTAGTAGCGTATTCAGTAACCTTACGGCTTCCAACACCTCCAACCCCCTGCAAGCCGCCGAGC
>JBKJSR010000705.1:0-19271 GCA_046594355.1 Bryobacter sp. | reverse complement strand
GAACAGGGGGTCGCCGGCACGCTCGGCCGCACGCTCCCCTGTTCGCTGCAACGATTTCCGATCCTGTGCGCCGCCGCACCCTCATCGAAACGATAGGGCGCATCATGAGTGGCGCTCACCCGTACCAGTCCCTCAATGCGTTGCAACAGCAATTGGTGCTTCCCCCTCTCCTCCGCACCGACTCTCAATCCCGTATCTTGATCGCCGAAGACAATGTGATCAATCAGCGCGTGGCTGTACGCATGCTAGAAAAACTCGGCCTCGATGCCGATATTGTCGACAACGGTGCCAAGGCCGTCGCCGCCCTCAAGGAAATCGCTTATCCCCTTGTCCTGATGGATTGCCAGATGCCCGAGATGGATGGCTTCCAGGCAACTGCAGCGATCCGTCTTTGGGAAGCGGAACTTGGGCACTCCCGTACTCCTATCATCGCCATGACTGCCCATGCGATGCCAGGCGATCGCGAGCGCTGCCTCGAAGCCGGCATGGACGATTACCTCTCAAAGCCGATCACGCTCTCTTCTCTCGAAGCTACGCTCTCCCGCTGGATCCAGCTTGATCGCGCCGGATCTGCTTCCTCGCGCGTCCTTAGCGGAGCGGTCGGCAGCTAGCTCCTTTGTTACCTTGAGAGGGAATGCTCAATCCAACGATCTTCCGCGAATATGACATCCGTGGAATCGCCGACCGCGACCTCCTCTCCCCGGACATCGAAACGCTTGGCCGCGCCATCGGCACCTACCTGATTCGCCGCTCCGGCCGCAAAGTGAATCTCGGCCGCGACTGCCGCCTCTCCGGTCCTCGCCTCCATGCCGCGCTGCTCAAAGGCCTCCTCGCCGCCGGATGTGAAGTGATCGACATCGGTGTCGTCCCCACACCACTCCTCTACTATTCGGTCTACAAGTTCGGTGCCGAAGGCGGCATCATGATCACCGGCTCCCACAACCCCTTCGATTACAACGGCTTCAAGATGATGGCCGGCAAGGCAGCCGTTTTCGGCCAAGACATCCAGGATATTTACCAGCTCATCGTCAATCGGGATTTCGAATCCGGCCTTGGCTCCGTGCGCGACGCCGACGTCGCTACTCCCTACGTCGAAGAAATTCCCCAAGGCTTTAATTTCGCCCGCCGCATCAAAGTCGTGTTCGATGCCGGCAACGGCACCGCCGGCCCTACCCTCCATCGCCTCCTCGATCACCTCAACGTCGAGCCGGTCGAAATGTTCTTCGAAATGGACGGCCACTTTCCCAACCATCACCCCGATCCCACCGTCGAGCACAATCTCGAAATGCTCAAGACCGCCGTCAAAGAACACAAGGCCGACCTCGGCATCGCCTTCGATGGCGACTCGGACCGCATCGGTGCCATCGACGAAAACGGCGCAGTCGTTTGGGGCGATCAGTTGATGCTCATCTACGCCCGCGAGATCCTCACCCGCAAGCCAGGGGCCACCTTCATCGGTGAGGTCAAGTGTTCGCAAATCATGTACGACACCATCGAAAAACTCGGTGGCAAAGCGATCATGTACAAAACCGGCCACTCCCTCATCAAGACCAAAATGAAACAGGAGCATGCCGAGCTCGCGGGTGAAATGTCCGGTCACATCTTCTTCGCCGATCGCTACTATGGCTTCGACGATGCCCTCTACGCCGCCTGCCGTCTCATCGAAATTGTAGCCGCCTCGGGCAAGCCTCTCTCTTATCAGCTCGCAGGCCTCCCAAAAACATTTACCACCCCCGAGATCCGTGTCGACTGGCCCGACGAAACCAAATTCGCAGTCGTCGCCAAAGTCACAGACTACTTCCGCAAAACCCACTCCGTCACCGACGTCGATGGTGTCCGCGTGAAATTCGACCAGGGCTGGGGACTCCTCCGCGCTTCCAATACACAGCCGGTTCTGGTCATGCGTTTTGAAGCCGAAACCTCTGAGCTCCTCGCCGAATATCAGGCCACGGTCGAAGCCGCTCTTAAGCTCGCAGAAAACGAATCAAGCCCGCCAGCCAACTTGGCCGGCGGGCGTCTCTAAATCGGCTTCGTCGCGCCCCAGGTCTGGAATACAACGCCGCTGCGCAGATTCTTCACGTTGGCAATCTCACAACCAGCCTCTCCGCAACCCAATGGAATCGACGCCTTTTCATCGGTTGTTTTCAATGCGCTGGTATTCGGCAACTTCACGAAGTGTGAGAGAACATAGGTGCCGGTTCAGAGACGCAACCGGGCTTAACAGCAGACGTATGTGACAGGATTCTGCGAACCGTCGCTCAAATGACTCGACACGTTTCCAAACAGAAACTCCTTCCTGATTTCTTCTGGTGCAATTGTGCCTGCGAACTCCCACCGCTTGGCGCATTCGTCCGGTGTGACTGTTCGGAATTCGTAAGCAGTTGTCCCGGCGGCTTGCTAGGCATCAATTTTGTAAACCTCCCGCACAACCCCTCGAAGCACCGCCAGCGCAAAACTGGCACCCAGACGCCGTGAGCCAACCTTCCAAATGCCGCGCGTCGTCTCATACAGTTCTCGTTCTGACATTCCGTGACGGTACAGATTATTAATTCAGAGCAAGATGCACGGCTTTGAAATCTTAAGCGGTCGCGAGTAGCGCCCGATCAAGTCCGGCAGCCCCGTCCGGCCTTGGAATTTGTAGCGCCAGCCATACACTTCGTTTGCAAGCTCATCCAGCCCCAACATATCGATCAGCGCCGCCTCAATCCGCAGGGCCACTTCCTCATTCGGAAGTCCGTGCTGCACAATGTCCAACTGCGGCTCCATCCCGGCGGCTCGGATCTCCTCAATCAGCGCATGCTTACGCTTCTCCCCTTTCTCCGTGAGATGTGAAATTACGCGACCGGCTTGACCCTTGCCAACATAAAAGACTCGCTTCGTTCGTGGGTCTATGTAAGCGTAAACATAGATTTCCAATTGCTCTTCCACTTCGTAGGGAATCTTCATCGCTGCAATCCAGTCTACAGAACGTCTACCGGCCCAGCTACTTCAGAATCGGCCGCAGCGCCGCCTCAAAAGCATCCGCCTGCCGCATATACCCAAGGTCCGTCGGATGCGAACTATCCACCGTCCCCTCCCCATCAGAACCCAGTAAATCCTCACCCTTCAGATAATGCAACCCACCCACCTTCTGCTTCTTGAGCGACTCATAAGCCGCCACAAAAGCCGCCCGGCTCTCCACGTTCCGCCTCCGTTTTGCTTCTACCAGAAAACTATCCTGATAACTCCGGTCTTCCACCAGCAGGATCGGCGTATCCGGCCGCACCCGCCGCAATTCCTTCACCAGAGGCTCGGTCCGCTCCGTCACCTGCGCCGCAACGACATTGGGCAAACAATCGATCACATAAACCGCGCTGTCCAGTTCCGTCAGCAGCGCAGCCAATTCAATTTCCAGCCGCCCATTCCCGCCAAAACCGAGATTGATCACAGGGCGATCCAACCGCCGGCCCAGTATCGAAACATGCGACATCCCCGCACGCGATGCCCCGGAAGCATGTGTAATCGAAGTTCCATAGAAAGTAATCGGCAGCCGCTTCTCCACCGGACGCACACTGGCCACCGCAATCTCCGCTCCCTCTGGCACACCGATCTCAAGTTCCAGCACGGAATTATACAAAGGCAGATACACCACGAAATCGCGCCACCCCGCCTTGATGTCGGAGATCAGCACATCGGAATTCCTGGGGAACTTAGTAGGCCTCCCGATACCCAGCCAGCGCATCTTGCCCGCATCGTCCCGCGCATAAAGATCCAGCCCGCTATGCGCCACTCCCGCCATCGTCACCGATGCCAGCGTCTCGAGTCCCAGCGTCCAGCGCGCATGAATCGCTGTCGTGTTCGCCCGGAACCTCACTTGAATCCCGGTCGTCTGCCGGCTCAGATTCCACACCTCCGGACGCACCAGCGCTTTCGCCTTCGCTGGCAGTCGGTCGTAAGGCGCTTCGGTGTCCTTCCACCCCTGTCCTTCAACACTCAACGTGCGCGCATCGCGCCAGTTGATTTTTACTTCGGTTTTGGTCTGCGCGGCGAGCGGCACCGCAATCGTTGAGGCAAGAAGACTTCTGCGTGTAAGCATCAGCCTTCCACCATATCAATCAATCCGCGGCGAAGGGCCGCACGCGCTGCCGTGGGATCGGCTTCGCTACAACAAGTTCGGCCAGCAGCTTGTCCACAATCGCCGCCTGTCCGGCAACCAGCGGCAACTGGAAATCCTTCCCCCGCACCGCATGCAACACCGCCAGCATCCCCGCGCGGTTCAACTTCGCATCGCCCGCCACACCCAGTGCCTGCGCAACCGGATGCCTCTCGTTCCACTCAAAATCGCCCGCCTTCGGCACATAGGTCAACTCCCGCGCCATCGCTGACGTCACCATCACCATCGGCGTCGGCCAATCCAGAACAGGCCGGGGATCTTCACCCACCAGATACAGCGTCTTCACCTTTGCCGCCACCACAGGCCTCGCCCCAGGCAGCTTCAACAGCGCCACCAGATTATCCGCCGGTCCTGTACAAATCACTGCTGCCGTGCCGTCGTACTGCGCCGTCAACGCATTGCGCATCAGGTTGTGCGGCTCCGCCGTATCGAGCATGTTCTTCACTGCAATGCTCTGCCCGGCAAGCGCCGCCCTCAGCATCGCACTCTCTTCGGCCCGAACAGGATTGCCCATCGTCATCCCGATCGGCGCGGGCCTCCCGCCATACAGCTTCTGCATCAGATCCAGCAAACCCGCCGAACCCAAACTGTCCTTCGATGTCGAGAGCGACGCCACGCGGCACTCGTTCCTGTTGTCCAGACCATACAGCAGACAAAGGCTCAGCAGGTCGTCCAGCGTATCGCCAAACGCGGCATCAAATAGCACGCCCATCGGCGGGCGCATCCCTCCAGGTGCTTGCATCGCGGCTTAAGCCAGGTCGAGCCCGGACACCCGTCCTGTCGCATCGCCAAAGTGATCCACGTGTACACCCATCCTGTCCATCATGGTCAGAAACAGATTAGACATCGGCGTCTCCCGACGGTAGCTGATGCGCCGTCCCGACTTGATGTAGCCGCCACCCTGTCCGGCAATCAGCGTCGGCAAATCCTCATGCGTATGACGATTGCCGTCCGACAAACCGGCACCATAAACGATCATCGAATTCTCAAGCAGATTCGAGTCGCCTTCCTTCGCACTCTTCAACTTCTCCACCCATCCCGCAAACTGCTTCATGTGGTATTCGTTGATCTGCGTCACCTTCGCCATCAGGTCCGGCTTGTTCATGTGGTGCGTCAACGGATGATGCCCATCCGGAATCCCAATCTCGCGATAAGGCCGCGAAGACCCTTCCCGCGTCACCAGAAAAGTCACCACCCGCGAAATGTCCGCCTGAAAAGCCACCGTGATCATGTCCGTCATCAGCTTGAAGTGTTCGGCAAAATCGGCCGGCACACCGTAGGGCTTCTCCATCCCCGGATTGATCTGCGCGTTATCTTTCTCGGCACGCTCCAACTGCTGCTCGATCGAACGGATCGACGACATATATTCGTCCAGCTTCCGCCGGTCCGTCGGTCCCAGGTCCGCCTCCAGCTTCCGCGTATCGCCCATCACAAAATCGAGTATCGACCGCCGGTACTTCGCCTGCCGCGCCCGCGCTTCGGGGCTCAATTCCGCACCAGTTCCAAACAACCGTTCAAACAAAGCCCGCGGATCGAGGATCGGCGGCAACGGCTGCGTCTCGCTTCTCCAGGCCAGATTATTTGTGTACGCGCAAGAATATCCGGAGTCGCAATCCCCCGCTTGCCGCGCGTCTTCCAGACCCACCTCAAGACTCCCAAAACGCGTCTTCGAAGCCATCGCATTCGCCACGATCTGGTCCATCGAGATGCCCGCTTTGATATCCACAAAGCTCTTGCGCGGCTGTATCCCGCTCAGGTATCCACCACAGCAGCGGCCATGATCGCCCGCCCCATCCAGCAGCGCTCTGCCGCCGTTGTGCGTCAGATTCGACAACAGCGTGATGTCCTGCTTATAAGCCTCCAGCGGCTTCAGAATACGAGGCAACTCCGCAGGCAGAGCACCATCGTTCTCCGGCGTCCAGTGCCTCATGTCGATGCCGTTCGGCACATACACAAAGGCCATGCGCACGGGTTTCGGCCCCGGCAACTGGCTCGATGCAAATGCGGGCGCCATCGCGTCCAGTGCCGGCAGGGCGATCGCCGTGCCAACTCCACGCAACAGTGTGCGCCGTGATAATGCTTTGCGGGTCATCATTGTTTTGCCAGCTCCTGCTTCTTATATTCTGCTCGTTTGGTTTGGAAAGGTAAACTCCGCACCACTTCATAGATCATCGTCTGAAAGCGATTCCCCGACTGCGCCAGGCTCGTCGTGATCCCCGCAACTGTCCGCCGGTCATAGCGCTCCAGGCCCCGGCCCAGCGCGTATGTCAACATTTTCTCGGTCAAGCTATGCGAAAACTCCGCCAGATCTCCGGCCAGCGCAACGCGCAACTCAGCCGGGTTCTGGAAAGACTTTCCGCTCGGCAGCGTCCCCGCCGGCTCGATCGCAAACTTCCCGTCGAGATCGCGCCACTTGCCCGTGCCATCGTAATTCTCGAGCGCAAACCCCAGCGTGTCCATCCGGTTGTGACAACTCGCGCACATCGCATTCGAGCGATGCTTCTCAAGCTGCTGCCGCAACGATCCCGCATTCCCTACCGCCTCTTCATCGAGAGTCGGTACATCCGGAGGAGGAGGAGGAGGAGGCGCTCCAAACACGTTCTGCAAAATGTACTTGCCACGAATCACGGGCGAAGTCCGCGTCGGATAGCTCGATACGGTCAACACACTCGCCTGCGTCAGAATTCCCCCGCGCTGGCTTCCCGTCAATTCCACTCTCCGGAACTCCGGCCCCTTCACGTCCTGCATGCCATAATGACGCGCCAGCGTCTCGTTCAGGAACGTAAATTTCGCATCGAGAAACGTCGATACCGATAAGTTTTCCCGCAACACTGCTTCAAAGAACAGCCGTGTCTCTTCCTGCATCGCATCCCGCAACTCCGGGTTCCATTCGGGGAACTTCTTCGGGTCCGGTTTCACGATCGACAGGTTACGCGTCTCGAGCCACTGCCCCGCAAAATTCGCCGCGAGCGACGCCGACTTCGGGTCCTCCAGCATCCGCTTTACCTGCCCGTCCAGCACCGCACGATCCCGCAGCTTACCCAACTCAGCCAGCTTCATCAATTCCTCGTCCGGCATCGAAGACCACAAGAAATAGCTCAACCGCGTTGCCAGTTCCAACTGTGTAATCGGATGCGTCCGCGTCGGCTCCTTCGGATACAAATCCCGCTCGATGCGAAAGAGAAAGTGCGGCGACACAAGCATCGCCGTGATCGCCACTTGCAAGCCCTGCTCCGTAGTCTGGCCTTCCCGCTTCGCCATCCCCACAAACGCCGCCAGCGATTTCACTTCGGCCGCCGTCACCGGACGCCGCCAAGCCCGCCGCGCCACATTCCCGAGTATCTGATCGACACAAACCGCCCCGCGATTCAGATCGCAAATCAGCAGCGCCTTTCTGCTCGCCGGCTCCAGCTTCGTCGCATAAGGCCCCACCAGCTTGATCATGTTCAGGAACTTGTTCTTCTTGTCCTTATAAAGATCTTCGCCGGCCAACGTCTTCACAAACTCGTCGTCGATAAAGCCCGCCCGGAACCGATGCTCCCCGGCTGGCAAAAAGACACGAAAAGTCTCCACCGAATACGGGTTGAAATACACAAGCCCCGAAGGCTTCGTTTCGATCAACTGCGTATGCAGCAGCTTGCCGTCCATCCAGAATCCAAGCAACACCGGCTTGCCGCCAATCCGTTCTCCAGGCAACCCAATCTCGATCGTGTACTCCGCATCCCACTCGACACGCTGCAACCCCTCGATCAGCGAAGGCGCAACCCTGCGGATCTTCTTGTCCTTGCTGTGCAGTTCAATTTCGATCGGCTTCTTCGGCAACGGGTCGAGGCCCAGTGCCCGCGCAGCAATCTTCTCCGCCGCATTCAGATACTTCTCCATCAGCATTGGCGAGATCGTCAGCACATCCCCGATGTTGTCAAAACCAAAACCGGAATCGTCTGTCGGAAAATCCTGATCCGCGCGAAAATCCACTTGCAGTAAATCGCGAATCGTGTTCGTGTATTCCGACCGGTTCAGCCGCCGCGCCGTCACCCGTCCCGGATCCGGCTTGATCTTCGCATCCGCTTTCTCAAACTCGGCGTGAACGTAATTGAGCAACCCGTCGATCTGCGCCTGCGCCGGGCGCGGAAATCCCTTCGGCGGCATCTCCCCGGTTTTGATCTTGCGGATAATCCGCTCCCAGTCGTCGCGATATTCCCCCAGCGACCCCGCTTCTGTAAACGGAGCGATATTGACACTCCCCGACGCATTCCGCTCGTTATGGCAAGGAGCACAAGACTTAAGCAGCATGGGCTTCACCGCGCCGGAAAAATCCTGCGTCTGGGCCGCCATAATTCCAAGGCTGATCACAGCCAAGCCAAAGTTTCGGATCATCACTATCATCTTATCGAATGCTCTACCCATCTTCTTTGTTTTCAGTCTATTCCCCAAAAATGTATTTGGGGAATGCAGCGAACTACTTAAGAGCCGATTCATCAAGAGAGTAGTCTCAATGCCAAAATCTTCCTTACTTCTGCTGATGATCACCACTGCGCTCGGGGCGCAAACCCTGACCGTAAATAATGCCACCCTACGTTTCTCGGCGACCGTTGGGGCCACAACGTTACCTGCCGCTCAAACTGTCAGCGTCCAGACTGCCCCTCCAGCCGGCGGATTTTCCCTCGTCATTACTGGCCCGGCCCCCCACTTTGGCGGCTGGCTCCTCATTTCCGCCAACAGCGGCCGCGCTCCGCAGACCATCAGCGTTCAGGTCAATCCCACGGGCCTCGCCGCCGGCACCTATACTGCCACCATCACCATCACTGGTGCTACTGGCCTCCCACCTCCCACGGCCACCGTCGCCGTCACCCTCACCATCGGCACCCCCCCTCCCACCATTACCGTCTCGCCCACGTCTCTAGCCTTCGCCTACACCACTAGCCAGCCCGTCGTCGGTAATTCAGCCCTCTCCTCCACCTTCATCCTTTCTAATACCGGAGCGGCCACTCCCGGCACTCTTAGCATCCAGAGCGCTCCCTGGCTCAAGGTCGCATCCACGGGCAAGATCAACCTCGCCGGCCTCTTCAATTCCATCATCGTCACGGTCGATCCCACCGGACTTTCGCCCAAAATTTACACTGCCAACATTACGATCAAATCCACCGGGGCGGCCAATCCCACACTCACTTTGCCCGTCACGCTCAACGTAGTTGCCGCGCCGCCCAATATTTTGAGTACCTGGCCGCTCGGCGTCATCCAGCAATCGGCCCAGAGTTTTGTAACTCTTTACGGCAAAAACTATTTCCCCACCTCCACTGTCAATGCCAGCGGATTCACCAATGCGGCCACCATCACCGTGACGGATGGCACGGCAACCGTCAGCGACACCTTTTTCATCCCCGTCTATCCCAGCTCCGCTGCGGGCCTGCGTGTTCCCATGGGCTCCCCCCTGCCCGGTGCCGTGATCTCCTCGCCTTATAGTGTTTCGCTTACGGCCGCAGGCGGCACCGCTCCCTACACCTGGTCTCTGGTCGCCGGAGCACTCCCGCCCGGGCTCACCATTTCGGCTAATCAGCTCCAGGGCACCCCTACCAGCGCTAGCACCTATTACTTCACCCTCCAGGTCGCCGATTCCACTGCTCCTATTTCCGGCTCCGCGTATTTGCCATTCAAGATGATTGTCATGCCCGCTCTCGCGCCCAGCTTACGCATCACCGGCCCCAACACTCCCATCCTCTCTGCCACCCAAAGCAGCAGCTACACCGGCCCAACGGCGATGGCTGTCGGCAGCGCCTCCCCTCTCACCTGGTCGGCCGCCAATCTCCCCGCCGGCATCAACCTCAGCGCCACCACGGGCGTCCTTTCGGGCGTGCCCGGTTCGATCGGGGCTCAAGGCAACCTCACCGCCAAACAGGTCGGCGAAAACGCAATGCTCGTTACCGTCCCCGCCTCCTACTTGCTCGGCCCTGGATATCTCCGCATGGCGGTCACTACTCCCACTCCGGGTGGCGGCATCTCCAGCGAAGCACAATTCCAGATCTACGGACTCCAGCCCCAGGTCTATGCCGTTGTCGATTCCGCCAGCTACCAGCAAGGCATTGTTTCACCCGGCCAACTGCTGACTCTCTTCGGTCTTGGCTTCGGCCCCCCCATCCTTACGATCTTCAACCCCGCTGTCCCCGCACCGCAGATCCCCTCCGCGCTGCCAACTACTGGTCCCGCAACCTCAGTCACGATCAATGGAGTTGCCGCCCCCATCCTCTACACCAGCATCAACCAGGTCAGCGTCATCGTGCCTTACAACATCTCCGGCACCTCCGCCAGCCTCATCCTTTCTTACAGCGGCCTGGCCTCGCAACCCGTTGCGCTCACTCTCGCCCCAACCTCACCTGGCGTCTTCTCCATCGACGCCTCCGGTAAAGGCCAGGGCGCAATTCTCAACTACAACCCCACCACCAGCGACTACACACTCAATTCCAAAGCCACACCCGCCGCCAAAGGCAGCATCGTGCTCATCTACGCCAGTGGCATCGGCGCGACCAACGCCTCGGTGTTAGCTCCCACTACTGCCGCCAGCACTCTGATCGCCGCATTCACTGTGGTCACTCCTTCCGCTCCCGTAGGCGTCACGATTGGCGGCATTGCCGCTTCGATCATTGGCGCAGTCTCACCCACCGGCAGCGTCCCCGGCCTACTCCAGATCAACGTCTCAGTTCCTTCGAACGCACCCATCGGCGCATTCGTCCCCGTCATCGTCAACATCGGCGGCGTCGACTCCCAAGCAGGCGTCACCATGGCCATCAAATAGAAAAGGCGCCCCCTCGCGGGAGCGCCCCTTCCTCAATCCAGCGAATCAGCTTAGAAGCTCAGACGCAATCCCATCGTGATGGCGCGTGCGCCTACTTGAGGCCCCGTCGGGCGTCCAAAGTTGGGGTTGCCAATCACTCCATTCACGCCGCCAAAGCGCGTGCGGTTGAACAGATTGAATGCGTCGGCGCGGTAAGAAAGCACCACCGGATTCTTCTCGTTCTGAAACAGCGTGGTTCTCTTCGAGATGCCAATGTTCTCGAAGGCGATCATCGGCTGGCGGAAGTCGCCATAATAAAGCGCCGCATTCCCTAGGGTAAATGGCGCCGCCGGACTGAAAGCCCCGGCATTGAACCATCGCACGTTCGGGTTGTTGGGGTCGAGATCCCTGAAGCTTGCACCCGTGCTGATGTCCACGTTGTTCCGGACAGCCTTCGTGGCCGTCGAACCCAGCGTCTGACCCAACGGGTTGCCTGGAGTCGTCAACTGGATCAGGTTGCCGGAGTAGTAGCGCTGTGCGCCGCTCATTACCCAGCCGCCAAGCAGGCCGTTCACGATTGAGTTCGAGTCGCCCAGGAGCTTCTTTCCCTTGCCAAATGGCAAGTCGTAGGTCCAAAGCAGGTTCAGAACATGCGGCTGATCAATTGGGTTAAACGACTTCATATCGCTTATGTTGTAAGCATCCTGTGCGCCGATGTTGAACTGCTGGCTGAAAATCTGCCGAAAGTGGGAATTCCCCAGCGACTTCGACCAGGTGTAGGCTGCCATCAACTGGAAGCTTCCAAAACGGCGTTCCACCTTCGTCTGTAGCGAGTCATACCAGGTTTGGCCCTGGCCCGAGTTGCGGCCAATAACCTGGTTATATTGCGGGAAAGGTGCCAGGGCTTGTCCTACCGTCCGGTTCGTCGGATAGCCGGGATAAGGCAGTCTGATCCCGGCGGCGGCTGCTGCCGGAGAATCAAGACGCTGTGTGAGCAGGCTTCCCATCGACAATGCGCTCGTCGGCAATTGATTTTGCATGATCGTTGAGTTTAGGCCATTCCCTTGATTGGCAATATAAGCCACATCAATCAGGAAATTCTTCACTTCGTGCTGGATGTTGAAGGTCCAGTTGAATATTCTCGGCGCCTTGCCATAGCTTGGCGTAAACAAGTCGATGTTCTGGAAGTTTGACAAGCTCGGGTCGAGCAGCGGAGGCGGTCTGAAACTCGGCGATACCGGAATCCCGCCGTCCCAATTGAAAATTGGATCCGGGCTGCCGCTTATCAGCGTATTCGTGTTGGCGAAACCCTGGCGGCAGCCGCAGCCACCGTTGCCGAGCGTCTGGTAGAAGATACCCCAGCCGCCCCGGATCACCGTCTTCGGTAGCACTTGATAGGCAAAACCCAGGCGCGGTCCAATATTCGACCAGTCGGTCGGATAGGGACGCGTGCTGCCCGTGCGGCCCGGACCCTTTCCATAGAACACCAATGCCCCCGGTAGGCCGCCGGCACCTGCATTCCCCTTATTCGGGTCCAGGCCGGAGTAGTTGCCATTCGGTACGTGAAACCCGACCGGTACTTCATAGCGCAGTCCGAGGTTCAGGGTTAGCTTCTTCGTGATGCGATAGTTGTCCTGAATGAAGCCGGACGAATAATTGTATTGAATCCGGTCGAAAAGCACTGGTAACTCAGTCCGGCTCGCTTCCTGCACTGCGCCCAGCAGCAGGCTGGCGAATTCATGGCCGTTGCCCGCCGTGCTGTTCGGAACTGCCGTCTGCGCCCGGTTGAAGATGTACAATCCGTTCGATCCGGCCAAGTCGAAGCCAAAGGTGCCCAGCTTACGCCAGTCCCAGCCAAACTTGATCTCGTGCTTGCCCTTGAGTAAGGTCCAGCCCTGCGTAATCATCAGCGTGTCGTTGTCCTGTCCACCATTGGCTACCTTGCCGTCCTGCACGCCATAGGGCGTTAGTCCCGCCGCACCGCGGAACTGGATACGCGGCATCGCATCCCCGGCTCCGGTCTGTCGCGGAATTCCCAGCTTCGATGCGAATCCAGCTTGCGCCGGATTGTCCCAGAACTGTCGTGTGGCGGAGATGCCGACGGTCGTATGCATGAACAGCGCCGGACTAAATGAATAGTCGTGGTTCACTCGATAGTTGTACGGCGCTTGACCGCTGAAACCAAGTGCAGTGCCAATCGGACCGGGAAAACTCCCGGTATCCCGGCTGCCGCCATTCTCTTTGCTCAGAAAGAACGACAAGCGGTTCGTCGTCGTAAATGCGTGATCCGCCTTGATGCTCCAGATCTTCTGTTCAATCACCGAGGTGTTGACGAAGTCGTAGTTCTGCAACAGCGTCGGACGCGTCGGGTCCGGCAGCAATGGAAGCAGGTTCTTCGCGACAGTGCTAAAGCGGTTCGTTGGGATCCGGTTGCCGGGAAATGGCGTGCGCGTCGTACCCGACGTCGTCGCCGGATCATAGATCGTTTGCGCGCCCAACTGCGAAAAGTCGCCCTGCTTCATCTGCGCCGTCGGCACTGTGCTCAAAGCAAAGCCTATGTTCGCAGGCAGCAGGCGCTGCGTGTAGGTATAGTAGAAAAAACTCTTGTTGCGGCCGTCATATACCTTCGGAATATAAACCGGGCCGCCACCGGCGCCACCAATTTCGTTCTGCCGTTCTTTCGGACGAAAGCTCGTCGCCGGGTTTGTGCTCGCATTGCGCGCCCAGGCATTCGCATTCCAGATATCGCGGCGCATGTTCAAAAATGCCGTGCCATGATACCAGTTGCTACCGCTCTTGGTCAGGTAGGTTTCCACACCCCCGCCAAAGCGGCCATACTCAGCCGAATACCCGCCCGTGATCAGCTTGAACTCCTGGAACATTTCCGCCGACGGCATGCTGAATACCACGCCACCAGACTCAGGGATGATCAGCGAGGCACCATCGATCTGTATTTCTTGTGCGCGACCGCCAGATCCGGATATGCTCACTTCCGCACCGGCGTTTACGCCAGGCATGTAGCTGACAAAGGCGCGCGGGTTGCGAATAGCCCCTGTAAACAGAGGAATCTCGTTCATGAACTTCGGCGAGAAGCTCACGCTCTTGTCGCTCGTAGACGTCTCCAGCAGCGGCGATTGCGCTGTGACTTCGATCGTCTGCTGCACATCGCCGATCTCCAGCTTGACATCCAGGTCAAGCCGCTGGGCAATGCGCACTTCTATATTAGTGCGAGTCAACTTCTTGAAGCCCGCTTTTTCCACTGACATCGTATAGCTCGAAGGTTGCAAGGCCGGAAAAACATACAGCCCGGCATCCGTGCTCACCGTCTCCAGCTTTGCGCCGGTGATCGTACTGGTTGCTGTTAACCTCGCTCCCGGCACGTATGCGCCGTTTGCATCTGTAATTGTTCCGCTCAAAGAACCGGTTGCCGTCTGCCCAAAGGCCAACCCACAACTCAGCACGAGCCCGATAACTAACGTGGTCAATTTTGTTCGTGTCATCTCACCTCTGTATTTTGGAAGCCAACTCTATGATTTTTCATAGACTTAGCTCAACCCAAATGGGATTCTCAGGTGAGTGTATACCAGCCCCGCCCGGATTACCAGAGTCTTTTTTCACACGACTGTAATCTAGTGATATCTTGGCCAGATGCTCCTGCCAAGTCTCTTGCTGGCGTTCCAGTCGATAGCGATTCCCGAAGCCGCCAAAATCATCGAAGCCCGCTGCCTCTCCTGCCACCAGCAAGGCGGCATCGCCCCCATGGCTTTTCATTCTTCAGTCGCCATCCGTCCCTGGGCAAAAGCCATGCGCCAGAGCATCCTCAAAGGCACCATGCCACCCTGGCACGCCGACGCAGCTTCTTCCGAACACCTCGCCCGCATCCGCGCCCTCACTCCTGCCCAAAAGCAGACCCTTCTCGACTGGCTCGGCACCGATCTCGACAAGCAGCCCTCCTTTGATCTCCAGGCTCCCGCCCATCCCACCGGCTGGCAACTCGGCAAGCCCGATCTCGTCCTCCGCATCCCCAACTTCCCCGTTCCCGCCAGCGGCACCGTCCAATACACTTTCCTCGTCTCTAAACTCAACCTGCCAGCCGACCAATGGATCGCCGCCGCAGAATGGAAAATCGACCAGCGCCAGCTCGTCCACCACATCAATGCCTTCGTCCGTCCCCAGGGCTCCAGCTATGTAAAGCAGGCCCCAGTCGGCGAGCTTTACATAGCCTCCCGCGAAGAACGCGCCGCCCGCCTCCCCAACGAACGCGAAATCGACCGCCGCGAACTTCTCCTCGGCTATGAACCCGGCTACCTCCCTCAGACTTGGGGAGAGGGCCGCGCCAAGCTAATCAAGGCCGGATCCGATATGGTTTTTGAAATTCATTACACCGCAAACGGCAAATCTGCCACCGATTCTTCCGAACTTGGAATTTACTTCGCCAAATCCCCACCCCGCGAAAGAGTTCTCACCATTTCTCCTGCCGACTCCAATCTCCAGATTCCGCCCGGCGACCCTAATTACCGCTCCTTCGTCACTGCCACCCTTCTTGACGACGGAAAACTCGTCAGCCTCCAGCCTCACATGCACCTCCGGGGCAAAGCCTACGAAATCGCAATCACTCCTCCCAACGGTCCTCAATCCACTCTGCTCCGCGTCCCACGATATGACTTCAACTGGCAAACCACCTATTTCCTCAAAGAACCCCTCCCACTCGCCAAAGGGACAATCCTCGCCTGCACTGCCTGGTTCGACAACTCTCCCAATAACCGTTTCAACCCCGACCCGACAAAGACCATCCTCTGGGGCGACCAAAGTTGGGAAGAAATGAATGTTGGCTTTATGGAGATCGCCATCCCTGCCAACCGCGACCCCGATATTGTCAAACTCAGCGGCACTACCCGCCCAGCCGGTCCATCTGGCGCTGACTTACTTCGTCGGTAGCCGATTAAGGATCACCCCTCCGGTTCCCTCTTGAACTTCCCTTAGGTACCCGCGCGCGATTCGCAAGGCAGCCGCTCTCGCAACCTCGAGACGCAAGAATTGTTACGTCCCGGCTCTTAGTCTCCCCGCTTGCTTGAGCCCGGAGAACGCCTGAGATGCGCGCCTCCAATTTATACTTTGAAGCACTCCCGCCGCTCCGTAAAACTCTGATAAACTCATCGCCGAAGACAACCCGCAAGGGATTACCCCGACAGGAGCGCATGGTGAAAAATACGAGCTTGCGATTGAACATAGGCTTTGCGGCATGGATGCTTTTCTCGGCGGCTCTGCCGGCCCTGGGACAGCAGGATCAAGGGCAGATTGCCGGCACGGTGCTTGATGCAAGTAAGGCCATGGTAATCGGAGCGCGCGTGACCGCGACTGGCGTTCAGGGGGTGTCACGCTCGATGGAAACCGGCCAGAACGGTTCCTATGTTTTGACGAATCTTCCTGCGGGCCTTTATGAAGTGAGTGTCCAGGCACCGGGGTTCAAGCGCTTCGTGCGAACGGGCGTGAAGGTGGACGTAGCAACCCGGAGCACGGTAGACGTGGATCTGGACTTGGGTGCCGTCACCGAGTCGGTGACCGTGATGGCCTCGGGGGTGCAGTTATCGCAGGAAACAGCGCAGATCGGACGCGTGGTCGAGGCACGCCAAATCACCGATTTGGCCCTGAATGGACGTAATCCGATCAATCTGGCGCTGTTGAAGGCCGGTGTCGTCGGCGGGAACTTCAATAATTTCAACCCCAACAACCTGCATGAGAGTTTCTCGATCAACGGCGGTCGGCGCAACGGAAATAACATCACCATTGACGGCGTCAACGCCATGCGTACCCGTGGGGACTTTACCGGATCAGCCCAAGTGGGCCTCTTGAATGTGGATACGATCCAGGAAGTGCAACTGCTCACCTCAACCTACCCCGCCGAGTACGGCAGGGCCATGGATGGGCAGATGCGCTTTGTAACCAAAAGCGGCACAAAGGATTTTCATGGCACGGGCTGGTGGTTCCTCCGGAACTCGGCCATGGATGCCAACAGTTGGACCCGGAACCAGAGTCCGGTGAGGGACGATAACCGCCGCGCGGCACCCTTCCGGTTTAACCAGCCGGGCTACGCGATTGGCGGACCCGTCTTCATTCCGGGCAAGTTCAATTCGAACAAAGAGAAGCTATTCCTATTCGGTTCGCAGGAATGGCTGGTGTGGCGCCGGGAGCAGACCGCAACCGCCACCGTGCCCAGCGACGCCATGCGGCGCGGCAACTTCGCCGAACTGCTGAATCCGGCGAACGCTTACTTCCGGCGCACCCGCTTGGTTACCGATCCGCTGGCCGGCAACGTACCTTTTGCGGGGAATATAATTCCGTCCAACCGGGTGAGCGCCAATGGTGCCGGTCTCCTAAACGCTTATCCCTCGCCGACGCCAGGCTTCCTGCAAGGTTCCGACAACTGGATCAAGGTATTGCCCAATCCGCGCGAAAGCCGAAAAGATACCTTCCGCGTAGATTACTATACCGGCAAACACCGGATCAATTTTACCGGAAACAGTTATCTGCACTATGAGGACGCGCCGTTTGTCTCCGGCCTGGACCGGTCCAATTCCCGCTGGGACCGGCCGAACATGACCGGCGCCGTCAACGTGACGAGCACATTGTCGCCGACAATCATCACCGATTTCACCTTCACCGCGGCCAATGATGTGGTGTACATAGGGATCTATGACAATGAAGGGCAACCGCGCTACCTGCGCGGCCAGTATGGCATGAATTTCCCTTATATCGTCCCTGGGGTGAAGCGAATTCAGGAGCGGATTCCGCGCGGCCTGATCAACGGCTTTGCCACCCTCGATGGCTCGTCGCGGCCAGTGAGTTCCTCGGGGCCGATGTACATGGCGGCGGGCAATATGACGTGGGTGAAGGGCTCGGCGCACACGATCAAGTTCGGTGGATGGTTATCGCACGATCAGCAAAACAATAACGATCAGAGCGGCGCGCAGCAGAACGGAGAGTTCAACTTTTTGGACACCGGCCATCCGTTGACGTCGGGCCTGGCAGTAGCTAACGCCGCCCTGGGCTATTTCGACGTTTACACCGAACAGGGTCCGGCTGCGTATACGCTACTGCGTAGCAACTCCCTCGAGGCCTATGTGCAGGACACTTGGCGGGCCTCAAAGAATCTGACGATCGAAATGGGGATTCGCTATTCTTTGCACCAGCCGTGGTACGCGAAGTGGAACGATATCGCGAACTTCGACGCGCGCTACTTCGATCCCGCGAAGCGGGCCGTGATTGATCCCCGTGGCGGCTACATCGTCTCCGGCGATCCCTATAACGGTGTCGTTCTACCAGGAAACGGCTTCCCCGATTCCGCAAGGGGAAGGGCCAATGGCGCGACCTTGCCCAACGTCGACAGGCTCTTTCACAACTTGCCGCGCGGCTTTGCCGACACTTATGGCAACGCGTTCGCGCCTCGACTGGGCATAGCCTATCGCATGGGAGCCAAGACGGTGGCCCGGGCGGGCGGCGGCGTGTTCCATCATCGGCAGATGCACAACCAGGGATCCCTGTTCCGGAATGCGCCAAACCAGATTCAGGTGCAGGTCTTCAACGGAGAAGTGGACCGCCCGGGCGGTGCCACGCGGCGCGATTTTCCGTTCTATATCCGCGGAGTCGACCTCCGCTTCAAATACCCCACGGCATACAGCTACAGTTTTTCGATCCAGCGGGAATTGCCGGGTTCGTTGCTAGCCGAGGTCGCCTATGTGGGTAAGTCGGGGACGAACCAGGAACGGACGCGAAACATCAATCAGATGCGAGCGGGAACGCTGCAGGCCAATCCCGGCCTCAACGCAAACGCCCTACGTCCGTATCATGGGCTCGGGCAGGTGGACGTGACCACGCGGGACGGGCACAGCAACTACCAGTCCGCACAGTTCAGCCTGGATCGGCGTTTTCGCGCGGGACTGAGTTTCGGCCTATCCTATACTTTCTCAAAGAGTCTGAGCGACACTCTCACACCATTCGACGCCTACAGCAATGTAAGATCCCGCGACGATTTGGACCGCCCCCACCTACTGAACCTCAATTACATATATGAGTTGCCGTTCTTCCGAAGCAGACAGGGTTGGCAGGCCAAGGCACTGCGCGGATGGCAGTTATCGGGCGTGGTGTTTTTCCGGTCGGGCTCGCTGTTATCCGTTGTGGATGGGGTCGATGTAGCCGGTGTGGGACAGGGCAGTGGCAATCAACCGTGGGACGTCACCGGCAGTCTGAGCGTTGCGGAACGCGGGCTGGGGCTGAAGTGGTTTAACACGGCGGCTTTCACGCGCGCGAGAGACGGTACCTTCGGCAATGCGGGGCTGAACATCATCCGCG
>JBKJSR010000442.1:0-2711 GCA_046594355.1 Bryobacter sp. | reverse complement strand
AAACTGAGCCACTGGTTGCAATCCTTTCGCAGCCACGGCGTTTCCGCCGTCTTCGCCGGCCATGAACACAACTTTCAGTTCTCCGAGCGCAACTCCTCGACCGGCAATATGCAATTCATCGTTTCTGGCGCTGGCGGGGAACTCCGCAGCTCCAGCGTCCTATCGAAGATGGCGGCCCGCAACATTGCCGCCTGGTCGCCTCAACCGCATTTTCTCATCGTACAAATCGAAGGTGATTCCATGACAGTGCAGCCCATCGGCGTCAAGGAAATTCAGGTTCGTAACCCCCAAGCTAAGCCGGTAAAACTGCCCTTAATCGTTCCCCGGCAAAACCCTTAACTTGTAATGCCTCCCAGCCGGTTGGCAACCAGATTTCCCTTGCTCACAAGATCGATCGCATTCATCGAAGTTTGCAAATTGAAGTCCTTCGCCTCGTTCCGGTACAGCTCAAGCACACTCTGCGTAGCTGAAAACGGATCCTGCGAAGCCTTCGCGGCATTCAATTGGCTCGCCAGCACCGATGCTTCAATCATCTGCCCATTCGGCATCCGAATGTATTGATCGCGCTGCGCCGTCCCAAAGGTGTCAAAAGGCGAATCCACCAGTGTTCCGCCAATCAATTCCGCCAACTTCCTGCCGCCTTCGGCACTCACATTGCCCACGGCACGGTTGCTGAACTCCGGCTTCCCCGTCGAGACATTGGCCCACTTGATACCGACCGACTCGATCACAAACGGCTCAGTCCGGCTCATGTTATGCACCATCAAACTGGCATAGTTTCCCGTATTGGAATCGAGCCAGTTTTGCTGCATCGAATTGAATTTCAAATTTGGCGTAGGCGCAGGCGGCTGCGGCTGGCTAGAATCTCGAGGTGGCGTCGTGGGCGTGCGTCCCACACCATCGGTAGCAACATTTTGCCGCGCCTGTGCTCCAATTGCCGCCAAAATACTGGCATTCGAAGTCGGCCGCGCTCCCAATTTGGCAGCATCAGTCCCGGATTGAACCACCAACCGCTGACTCTGCACCAATTCACGCTGCGCCACTTTCGGAGTCGCAAAACCCCCATAAAAGCTCTTTACAGGAGCCAAATCACCAGTATTTCGACGTGCTCCACGGCTTGCACCCTGGAATGTTGCCGACGATCGAAGCGCCGGATTGAAAGGGGATATATCCTTCATGTCTAAATACACAGCACGTCGCCTGCCAAAGTGCATAATCGTAGTCATGCAACGTCGCAGTTTTCTCTCCCTCACTGCCGCCACTGCCCTCGCGCAATCCCCTGCCCCCAAGCGTCTCATCGTCCATGCCGACGATGCCGGCATGTGCCACTCCGTCAACCTCGCCACGCGCGAGGCGATGGAGAAGGGCCTCGTCTCTTCGGCAAGCGTCATGATGCCCTGCCCCTGGGTGCAGGAATTTTGCGATTGGGCCAAGGCGCACCCCACCCGCGATTTTGGACTGCATCTCACCCTCACCAGCGAGTGGCGCTACTACCGCTGGCGTCCGGTTGCATCGACCGACAAGGTCAAAGGCTTGATAGATGCCGAAGGCTACATGTGGCGCGACGTCCGCTCTTCTGCCACCGGCGCCACTCCCATCGAAGTCGAAATCGAACTCCGCGCCCAGATCGAGCGCGCCAAATCTTACGGGCTCAAGTTCACCCACTTCGACACCCACATGGGCACACTCTTCGCCCGTCCAGACTACTTCGAACTCTACACCAGACTAGCCAAGGAGTATGGCGTCCCCTGCATGCTGCCCAAGCCGCTTCCGGTCGCGGAAGCCGAACTCAAGGGCTACCCCATCACGATGGACATGCTCCGCGAAAAGCAGCGCCAGGGCTTCGCCATGCTCGACCGTCTCGTCACCGGAGTACCGGGACGAAACCCGGCGGAACGCCGCGAGAGTTACAAGACATTCCTCGCCAACTTACAACCAGGAGTCACCAAACTCATCATCCATCTCGCCAAGGACGATGCCGAAATCCGCGCCGTAACTAACTCTTGGGAATACCGTTGGGCCGACTTCCTCTTCTGGACCGGCAGCGAAGCCAAGGATCTCCTCGCTCAGCACAACATCGAGCTATACACTTACCGCCAACTCGGCGAGTCGCAACGCATCGCCTAGCCTACACTGATTCCATGATCGATTTGGCTCTCCGCGTAACTCGGCGCATACTGAAAATGATCGACATCGGCTTGGAAGGTAGCGCCCCTGCCGCTAGCCAATTGGATGATCCAGGCAACGGACGAGAGGCCGCCATCAGGACTTTTCTCCAGTCTCTATCGATCTCCAGTGCCGCAGCTTCCTATTTGGAAGCTCATCGATCTCGTATCATTCGTACGCTGGCCCTTGCGCCTCCCAATGGCAAGAACGCCCTCGAACTCGGTTCCTATGTCTACGGAGCTGCAATCCTCCAGCGCGTTCTCGGTTACGGTAGCGTTCGCGGCGCTTACTACTCTCCGGTGCCGGGCGTAGACCGTAAGTCACTTGTCGTCGGCGGTCAGCCCGCCTTTGAACTCGACGTAGATCTGTTTGACGCAGAGCGCCACCAATTCCCTTATTCCGGTGCCACCTCCGATCTAGTACTCTGCGGAGAACTAATTGAGCATCTCCTGCTCGACCCAATGCACCTTCTCTTTGAATGTCATCGCGTACTCGCTGAAGGTGGATACTTACTGCTCACCACGCCAAACTCCGCTAGCCTGCAT
>JBKJSR010000434.1:0-5759 GCA_046594355.1 Bryobacter sp. | reverse complement strand
AGGTCGGCTTCGAGTGCGACCTTGAGAATGTCGCGCAGTTTCCTTTTGCCCTCGAAAGTGAGGGCGCGATCTGCATCGCGGCGGCCGATTGCCGCGTTTTCGGCGATTCCATGCCGTAAAAGATAAAGTTCCATGTTGCCTTAGTACGGTGCCCGTCCTTCAATACTACGATGAAAGCTGTGTCTCTTTCCCGACGTGAAATGGCCGCGATGGCTTTGGCTTGTTCGATCCTGCTGGTTTTTTGCTCGATCGCGGCGAGTCAGATTTGTTTGGGTTTGGCGCTCGTGTTGTTTCTGACACTGCGGGAGAGGCCGGAGTGGCCGGAGGGAATGGGGTGGGCGGCGGCATTTCTTGGGTTGACGCTAGTGGCGTCGCTGGCGGGCGGTGAGCCGAGGACGGCGCTGCCGCAGATCAGGAAGCTGTATCTTTGGACGCTGTTGCCGTTGGGGGCGAGTTTGCTCAGCAGGGGATTTCCGCGGGCGGCTCTGGTTTGGCCTACTTTGTTTTTGGCTGGGTGTTCGGCAGTGTGGAGTTTTTTTGAATACTACTGGAAGTGGCAGGCGGCTGCCGCGGCGCATCAGGATTTCTATCTCGCTTATGTGGCGAGCCGGATCACCGGGTTTATGAGCCACTGGATGACCTTTGGAGCGCACATGATGATTGCGTTTTCTTTGGCGGGGGCGGTGTTGTTGTTTACGAAGCAGAGCGTGGCGCGGCGGCTGGGCCTGAGTTTGATGCTGGTGGTGTTTGGAGTAGCGATCCTGTTGGGGCAGACGCGGTCGATCTGGCTGGGCGTGGCTTGTTCGTCTGCGGTGTTGCTTGCCTGTTGGCGGCCTTGGTCGCTGGCGGCTTTGCCGGTGTTGGCAGTGTTGACCTATGTGGTGTCGCCGATGCCGATCCGGAGCAGGATGGAGAGTATCGTGCGTCCGCATGGTGAAGTGGATTCGAATGCGCATCGTGAGGTGACGCGGGAAGTGGGGTGGAGGATGATTGCGGCGCATCCATTGCTGGGGCTTGGGCCGGAGGGGCCGGGGAAGCATTTTCGCGAGTATCTGACCGAGGAGCGGAAGGCCAGGCCTTTGCCGATTGGCTACTATGGCCACTTACACAATCTGTATTTGCAGTATGGGGCGGAGCGGGGGTTGCCGGCGCTGATCTGCTTTCTTGTTTTTGTTGGGATCAATGTGAGGTCGTGGATATTGCATGCTTCGCCGCTGCGGAATTTTGCGCTGGCGTCGATGGCGGGGATCGCGTCGAGCGCATTGTTTGAACACAATCTGGGGGATTCAGAAGTGCTGACGCTGTTTCTGGCTTTGTTTGGGATTGCGGCTGTTGAGAGGGAGCGGAGATGATTCCGGCGCATTACTTTCCTTTTGTGGAGCCACGTTATGAGTTGAAGATTGGGGCTTCGCCGCTCGCTTCGCCGGACTTGGTCTTCGAGCGGGATGACTTGTACGAGCAGGAGTTGGAGTTGAAGCGGGCGTGCATCGAATACGATGCGCATTACTATTGCCAAGTGTTGCCGGGGTCGGAAGAGGCGCAGCGGGAGGTGCTTGAGATGGTGGGGGGAGGCGGGGATGCGGCTTGTGCGATTCGTGCGGCTGGGGATCGGGTGCAGGAGGATTTGCTGATCCTCGACTGCGGGCAGGCAGGTTTACCATTGATTGCCGGGCACCTTTGTTTTGCGAATGCCTGGTGTCTCGACGACAAGATGGGGCGGTCGTTTATGGAGATCCATGGGCCGGTGCCGGAGTTTCCGGCGACGATTGGACCAACGAGCGAGAAGTTACTCGAGCGGTTGAAAGTGGGGCGGCCGGTGGGTCGTTTAAATTGGGCGGTGAAGAGTACGGGGCAGATGGATTTGACTTCGCGATGGAATGCGGCGGTGGCGGGGTGGAACCAGGAAGTGGATTCCACGAATGCGGGGGAGCGGTGTTTTATGCGGGCGGAACGTCAGACGCTGACGCGGCTCGCACGGAGTAACTGTGTGTTGTTCACGGTACGGACTTACACCCAGACGGTGGCAAGTTTGAGCTTTGAGCGGCGGAAGATTCTGCTCGGCGTGTTGCGGACTTGCCCGGAGGCGATGCTGCGGTACAAGGGGATCTGGCCCTTTGCTCCCGCGCTGTTGGAGTGGCTGGGCGAGTATACTAATGGGCTATGAAGCTCCGCACGATCTTGCTTGTATTTCTCTTTGCGGCCGCGTCTCAAGCGCAAAAGCCCACACTCGAACAGCTTAAAAAAGACGCCATCGCGGGCGTGGATGCGCGCTCGAAGATGGTGCAGGAGATTGTGGATACGGTCTTCAGTTTTGGAGAGCTGGGTTTTCAGGAAGTGGAGACTTCGAAGTATCTGACGGGGATTCTCGAGAAGAACGGATTCAAGGTGCAGCGCGGGGTGGCGGGGATTCCAACGGCGTGGGTTGCGACCTGGGGCGAATCGAAACCGGTGATCGGTTTTATTACCGATATCGACGGGATTCCACGGGCTTCGCAGAAGCCGGGGGTGGCTTATCACGATCCGATCATTGAAGGCGCTCCGGGGCATGGAGAGGGTCACAATTCGGGCAACGCGGTGAACCTGGTGGCGGCGATTGTGTTGAAGGATCTGATGACGAAGCATGGCATTCCTGGGTCGATCAAGATCCTGCCGGGAGTGGCGGAAGAACTGGTGGCGACGAAGGCTTTTTACATTCGCGCGGGGTTGATCAAGGACATCGACATCATGCTGGGCTGCCATGTGGGCCGCGAACTGGCGACGTCTTTCGGACAACCGGCGGTGAACAGCGGGCTGGTGTCGGTGCAGTTTACGTTTAAGGGGGAAGCGGCACATGCGGCGGGTGCGCCCTGGAAGGGGAGGAGTGCCCTGGATGGAGTTGAATTGATGAACATCATGTGGAATTACAAGCGGGAACATTTGCGTCCGGAGCAGCGCTCGCATTACGTGATCACCAATGGCGGGGACCAGCCGAATGTAGTGCCGTCGGAGGCGACGGTCTGGTATTTCTTCCGGGAGCAGGATTTTCCGCGCATCAAGGAAATGCATGAGTTCGGGATGACGATGGCGAAAGCGGCGGCGCTGGCTTCGGGGACGACTTACACGCAGAAGGTAGTGGGATCGGCGTGGCCGAATCATTTCAATAAGACAGTGGCGGAAATACAGCACAAGAACATGGAGTTAGTGGGGTTGCCGGCCTGGACGGAGGCGGACCAGACGCTGGCGCGGGAGTTACAACGGGAGCTGGGAGTGGCGAAGGTGGATCCGTTGCCGGCAAAGGTGAAGGAGCTGGAGGCCCCACTGGCATGGAAGGGTGGTGGATCCGACGACGTGGGCGATATCTCCTGGGTGGTGCCGATGACTTACCTGCGTTATCCGGCTAACATACCGAATCTTCCGGGGCATCATTGGGCGGATGCTGTGTCGATGGCGACGCCGATTGCGCATAAGGGTTCGGCGACTGGGGCGAAGGTACAAGTGGCGACGGCGCTGGATTTTCTAATGAAGCCGGAACTGGTGGAGCAGGCCTGGAAGTACTTCAAGGAAGTGCAGACCAAGGATTTGCAGTATAAGCCGCTGATCTCGGATAGCGATCAGCCGCCGATTGAATTGAATCTGGAGAAGATGGCGCGCTATCGCGAGGAGATGAGAAAATACTACTACAATCCGAGTAAGTATGGAACTTATCTGGAGCAACTGGGGATTCAGTATCCTACGGTGTTGAAGAAGGCTTTGGGGAACACGAAGCCTATTGCTCCGGTACAGTTGCCGTAGGTAGATCTGGCCCGCCGCCGCCGCGCCGAAATCCAAAGGCATCTGGTACCACGACCGCTTGAATTCGTTCGGATGCCGGCAACCGATTACGCTGCCTCCGCGAATCGAGATGGGACCGTTAGGCAGCCGGTCTTGGCCTTTCATTTTTTGGCGCGGATGACTTTGCCGTGGTCGCGGAAGCTCCCCTTGTGCTCTTGGGTTCGAAAGCGATAGAGGGGAGGGGTCAGAAATCGCGCCACGGTTTTGAAGATTTGAATGGCTTTATGTTTGGGGCATGGCGGAGGGGCCGGCCTTGGCCTGAGCCTTACGTTCGTCCCGGCCATGTCCGCTGGGATTCGGGACAAAACTTTGGACAAGAATGCTGGATTGGCTTTGCCATCAAAGTGGGTTAAGCTTTGGTGCAGTCATTTCTTTAGGAGTTTCGCCAGTCATGAAATTGAAAACTTTCTTCGTCGTTCTGTTCGCTTGTTTCTCCCTCTTTTCCCAGGCACCTGTTGGCACGATTGCCGGAACAGTTACGGATGATTCCGGTGCGGTTGTCGTGGGTGCGCAACTCACCGTGATCAATGTCGAAACTGGTCTCAAGCGTGAAGTGAAGTCGTCCTCCGAAGGGCAGTTCAGCGTGCCGACACTTCCGGCCGGCCGCTATGAAGTACGAAGTCAGATGGCTGGCTTTCGCCAGATGCTCCGCCCGGCAAACGTAGTTGTTGGCAGCACGACTACGGTCGATCTCAAACTGCAGGTTGGCTCTGTAACAGAAGTTGTGAATGTCGATGCGGCGACTTCGCAAATTTCTTATGACAGTCACAAAATCGATGGTGTGGTGGGCAGAACCCAGATTGAAGCGCTGCCGCTCAATGGCCGTAGCTTCTTGCAACTCGCCTTTCTTGAGCCAGGCGTGGGCGTTGGCACTCAATCGCTGGCCCAATACAATGCCCAGTTTGGCGTTTCCGTTCTTGGTGCCAGTTCGGGCAAGACGGCTCTGACTGTCGATGGAGGCAATGTGCGCAATCCTCTCGAAGGCGGCACGGCGCAGAACTTCTCGCAAGAGATGGTGGAAGAGTTTCAGATCTCATCGGCCAATTTCGACTTGTCCACCGGCATCGCCGCGAGTGGGGCGATCAACATTGTTTCGCGTTCTGGAGGCAACAGCTTTCATGGAGGCGCATACTTCTTCTATCGCGATCACAACATTTCCGCTTATCCGGCACTAAAGCGCAATACGTTTGCCCCCGACCCCTTCTTTGCCCGGCGGCAGAGCGGGTTTCTCGTGTCGGGCCCGATCAAAAAAGACAAGCTGTTTTTCTTCTTCAATATGGAGAACAACAACCAGGATGGCGTAGTTACTGTGCAGCCGGACTCACCTTACTTTGCCAGCCTCGCGCAGAATTACAACACTCCCTATAACGGAAAGCAGATCAGCATAAAGTTTGATTATCGATTCAATCAGAAGCACAACTTGTTTGCGCGTTATTCGCACGACGGCAACAATGGCTTCGGGCCGCGTAGTGGTGCTCCCCTGCCTTCCAACTGGCTCGTGAATCGCAACTGGGCAGACCAGAGCATCATGGGCGTGACGAGCGCCTTCAGCTCGGCGCTGGTAAACGATTTCCGCTTCGCTTATCACTACTGGAATAACCGCAATCTGCATCCGACTGAGAACGAATGTGCCAGATGTCTGGGCATCGGATTGCCCGAGATGGCAGTGGTTGGCACGAACGTACGCTTTGGCAATACTTCGAATGCGCCGCAGGGACGCGACATCCGGCGTTACAACTTGAGCAACAACATGACCTGGCAGAAGGGAGCGCACCGCATGCGCTTTGGCGGCAGTTATGAGAACATGCCGTTCAACGGATTCTGGGCCTTTGGCGACCCTGCGGCGGGCAATGTATGGGGGCCGGATATCATGGTGGCCAACCGCATTCCGCTGGCGGCCTTTGGATTGCCAAACCAGTTTGTGACTAATGCAGATGTGCTGAAGCTGC
>JBKJSR010000683.1:0-9724 GCA_046594355.1 Bryobacter sp. | reverse complement strand
CCCAACACCCTCTTCGCCTCCGACACCGAAGCCCAAAACAACTTCGCGCAACACATCCAGAAACTGCGCAAGGATTGTCTCCCCGAATCTCAACTCGAAGAAGAAACATTCCGCCGCTATGCCTTCGCGACCTTCCAGATCACTCGCGCCCAGGCCCTCGAACTCCAGGCCCAAGACCGTTGGGTGAACGACCCCGATCACCCCCTCTGGTTCTCGCAAATGGAACGCTTCATCAAACTGGGAGCCCTGCAAGAACGCCGAGCCGACAGATCTCTTAACGAACTCCGCAAGCTCCAGCGCGACCGTTTCGCCGCCCTCGAAGTACAAGGCGAAATCTACGCCTACGGCAAAGAAGTGATCTTCTCCAAAGTTCTTCCCATCGCCGATCTCCGCACGCAGAACCTCAACAATACCAGCGCCGGCCTCATCGCCATCGCCCTGTTAGCGACAACGCCCGAAGCAAAGCTCATCGCGAAAACGCTGCCTGCCGAGGATGCCGACTATATCAAGCTCTCCGACGAAGACCTCATCCGTCTCGGTGTAGCAGCCGGTCACCTCAAGCTCTAACCAAACGAAGCCACGCTAACCTCGGCTCAAGAGCCACAAGATCATTGAAATCCGAACCAAGCCATTACCCACCGCAAGGAAGACGCCCGTCCTCTGCCCGGCCGGGCAGCGAAGCAGAGGTCACAACCCGGCCGAAACTGCCCTGCCGCGTAGCAAGGCCTGTCTCCTGCAAGTGACCACCAAACAAAGCCACGCTGACTACGGCCCAAGTTTCACCCCACCCCACAGACTACACAACAGTTGAGCCTGCACGAATAGAGATCAGGTGCAGTGTTCCACCATCAAGGGAAAGCGCTGCATTCCAACCACCTCGGCAGCGAATCAAACGAAGCCAAATCCCGGCCAACCCTGACCGTCCAACATTCCCCGATCCGAAGAATGTGGGAAAAACCATTCCGCTCTCGATTCGATTGATCGTTTTTACAATCAACAAGATAGAGGTCCTTAACCGCATTGCAGTCGGTATCTTGTGAAAGAAAGGTCACGACATTGTGCTTTCAACTTGTCATCCTAGAGTCAATGAAAGTTCTTTCCAGTTTCCTTCTGTTGCTATGTCTAGGGTCCTCCTCTTTCGCGCAATCTGTTGCAGGCCTGGGTGCAATCTCTGGCACGGTCGGCGATGCCACCGGAGCGCGCGTTCCCGATGCCGAAGTCATGATCACCAACCCCGAAAGAGGCATCCGCCGCTCCCTCACCACCAACTCAGCCGGCCTCTTCAACGTCGGCTCGCTCACTCCAGCCGAAGGCTACAGCGTCACGGTCTCAAAGCCGGGCTTCAATCGAAACGAAGCCAAGTCCATCATTCTTCAGGTTGGCCAACTGCTGGATCTTAAGTTCACGCTCAATGTTGCCAGTTCCACCACAACAGTGGAGGTGACGACAGAAGGCCAGGCAGTCGATACCGTCAAGACCGGAGTCAGCCAGGTCGTCGACGAAGCGCAGATTCTCAATCTCCCCATCAATGGCCGCCGCGTCGATTCCTTCGTCCTCCTCACCCCCGGCGTCACCAACGATGGCACCTTCGGCGCTCTCAGCTTTCGCGGCATGCCCGGCGGCAACGCCTTCCTCCAGGACGGTAACGATTCCACGCAGCAGTATTACAACGAGAACTCGGGCCGCACCCGCATCTCAGCCAACATCTCCCAAGACACCGTTCAGGAATTCCAGGTCATCACCGGTGGCTCCGCCGAATTCGGCCGTGCCTCCGGCGGCGTCGTCAACACCGTCACCAAGTCCGGCGGCAACAGCGTCCACGGTACCGCCTTCTGGTTCTTTCGCAATCAGAACTTTAACGCCCGCGATCGCTATGCTTCCTTCCGTGCCGATGAGCGCCGCGACCAGTTCGGCGGCTCCATTGGTGGTCCCATCAAAAAGGACAGGCTCTTCTACTTCTTCAACACCGAAATCACCCGCCGCGATTTCCCCTTGATCTCCAGCCACACCTTCCAGCCCCTCTTCAGCAGCACCGGTGTTTACAACGCCGTTTGTACCGCTTCCACCTCCCAATGCGCCAACGCACAGCGTTTCATTGATCGCTTCAACAAAGTGGTTCCCCGCACTGCCAATCAGGAACTCCTCTTCGGCAAACTCGATTACCGACTCAACGACCGCAACACCATCAGTGCCAGTTTCAATTTCCTGCGCTGGATCTCACCCAGTGGCATCCAGACTGCCGCGATCTTGAACAATGGCGGAGCCCTTGGCAACAACGGCTTGTCAACCGCCCGCTCCCGCAATGCCCGCCTCGCCTGGACCTCAATCGTGTCCAACACCATGGTCAACGAATTCCGCTTCGGCTGGCTCAAGGATCGTCAGGCCGACGACCTGGTCCCCGGCGCTTTGCCCTACACCGGCTTCGCTGGCGCCCTCACCATCAACGGCGTCGCCAATCTCGGGGCCCCCAACTATCTGCCCCGCGTCCAGCCCACCGAAGACCGCTTTCAGTTCGCCGATAACCTCTCCGTCACCTGGGGCCGCCATCTCCTGAAGCTTGGCGTCGATCTCGCCCAGACCCGCGACATTGTCGATCAGCTCCTCAACGGCCGCAGCACTTACAATTACGCTAGCGTCACCGCCTTTGCCCAGGACCTCACCGATAACATCACCGGGGCCAAGCGCTGGCAGAGTTTCAGCCAGTCCTTCGGCAGCCCCCTCTCAACCGTCTGGGTTCGCGACTACAACATCTTCGTGCAAGACCAGTTCCGGGTCACAAACCGCCTCAGCCTCAACCTCGGCCTCCGCTACGAGTTCGCCACCTTCACGCAGCCCAAAGAAGCCATCCCCGGCTATGCCTTCACCGGCCGTATCCCCGAGCCCAGAAAAAACTTCGCCCCCCGTCTCGGCATCGCCTACACACTCGTGCCCGATAAAACCGTCCTTCGTGGCAGTTGGGGCATGTTCTATTCGCGCTTCCCCGGTGCCCTGATCACCAACCTCAACATCGCGAACATCCAGCAGCAGTCCTTCAATCTGCAGTCCAACAATCCGACGAACTTGGCCTCCGGCCCGGTCTTCCCTAACATCCTCGGCTCGAGCGTAGGGCTTGCGGCCGGCACCCGCAGCATCAGCTATGCCGGTGAAAACTTCCGCACCCCTTACAGCATGCAGGGCGACCTCGGCGTCGAACAGTCCGTCACCCGCGGAACCAGTCTTACCCTAAGCTGGGCCTTCAATCGCGGCGTCCGGCTGCTCGCGGTCCGCGACGCAAACGTAGGCCCGCTTGGCGATCCCGTCACCTACCGCATCAACGACTCTTCCGGTACTCAGGTCGGCAGCTATACCACTCCCGTGTATCGCTTGGCCAATCGCGTAGACCGCAACTTCCAGCGCGTCAACGTCATCGAAGGCGCTGCCAACCTCTGGTACAACGCCCTCCTCGTCCAGTTCCGTAATAAGAAGCTGAGCTTGGGCCCCCTGCACTCCAGCGGCAGCATCAGCTACACTTGGGCCCACAGCATCGACGAGAATGTCGGCAACGGTGGCAACGTCTTCTTCAGCGGCGGTCCTTCTTCCTATTACAACGGTGACTACCGCAACGAAAAAGGCTCATCCCAACTCGACCAGCGGCATCGTCTCGTCGTCGCTCAAACCATGGGCTACAATCCTTGGAAGAACGACAGCGGCTTCGCCAAATATGTCGTCAACGGCTGGCAGCTCTCCGTCCTTGGCACCTTCGCCAGCGCCTTCGGCACCACTCCGACTGTCAATGGCGCAGGCATCCTGATCCCAGGCTTGCCCGCCGCTTTCACAGCTAGTCTCAACGGGCTTGCCGGCGAAAATCGTGTTCCCTTCCTGCCCCGCAACTTCCTCGACATCGACCAGACCCGCCGCATCGACGCCCGCATCTCGAAGCTCTTCCGGATCACCGAGCGCTATGTCGCAACCTTCAACTTCGAAGCCTTCAATCTCTTGAACACCCCCAGCGACACCTTTCGCCGTAACCAGCTCTACAATGTCATGGGTGGCAACATCCTCACTCCCGTCGCCAACTACGCCGAGGGCACGGCCAGCGCCGGCTTCCCCGATGGCACCAACGTCCGCCGCCTCCAACTCAGTCTGCGCTTCCAGTTCTAATGACCTTCATTGAAGAACTAAACCAACTGCTACCCGCCGATCTCCCTAACCGGGATCGCGTCGCCGCTCTCTCCGCGCAACACCTCGACCTCATCGTCGAAGCAAATCAGGTCCTCAACCTGACCCGCATCCTCGGCGTGCGCGAAGCCGCCATCAAGCACGTCCTCGATTCCGTCATGCCCTGGAGACTCTTCTCCGGCGCAGCCGTCGTTGTGGATGCGGGCACCGGCGCAGGGCTCCCTGGCATCCCGCTCGCACTCGTCCTGCCCGATACCCGGTTCATGCTGCTCGAGTCGGTCCAGAAGAAGACCCGCTTCGTCGAATTCGCCATCGCAACCCTCGGAATCGAGAATGCCACCGCCCTTCCCCTGCGGGCCGAAGACTGGCTCAAGCTCAACCCTGCCGATATCGTCACCGCCCGCGCCATGGCACCCCTCGAGCGGGCCATTCCACTATTTGCCCCGGCCTTGAAGCTAGGCACCCGCGCCTTGTTATACAAAGGACCCGACCTCGAAAAAGAGATCGCCGCCGCAGCCAACGAAATCCGCAAGCGCAACGTCCGGGTCCGCGAGATCCTGCGCTACGAACTGCCTGACAATTCAGGCACGAGAACAATTGTCGAAGTGGTACAAGGGAATTACGATGCCTAGTTTTTCCGTGCGCACTTCGACGGCGCAGTATGAAGCGATCGTCGAGCGCAACGTCCTCTCCCGCCTTGCCGAATTCCTGCCTGCAAAGATCAGCCAGATCTTTGTCGTAACCACCCGCGATGTCTGGGCCTTCCATGGCGAAGCCTTTAGTAAGGCGCTGGATCGGCGGCCCCATCAGGTGATCTTCTTCCCCGGTGGAGAGTCTAAGAAGCGCATCAGCGAAGTAGAAGCGCTCGCCGAACAAATGATGGCTCACGGTGCCGATCGTGCCAGCCTCGTCATCGGTTTTGGTGGCGGGATCGTCACCGACGTCGCTGGCTTTCTCGCCGCCATCTTCTTGCGCGGCGTGCCAGTCCTTCAGATCCCGACCACGCTACTCGGACAAGTGGACGCCGCCGTCGGCGGCAAGACCGGAGTCAATCTCGTTTCCGGCAAGAACCTCATCGGCAGCTTTCACCAGCCTCTCGCCGTCCTCATCGATCCCGAGTTGCTGCGCACTCTCCCAGAACGGGAATACCGCGCCGGCCTTTACGAAGTGCTCAAGTGCGGTGTCATTCGCAGCAGGACGCTCTTTGATCAAATGGCCTTACAGTCGGCCGATATCCTGAGCCAAAGCCCCGCACTCGTCGAATCGATCATCTGCGAAAGCGTCCGCATCAAGTGTGAAGTCGTTAGCGCCGACGAAAAAGAAGGCGGCCTCCGCCGCATCCTCAACTTCGGCCACACGATCGGTCATGCCCTCGAAGCCGAGACGAAATACACCCGCTTCCTGCACGGTGAGGCCGTTGCCTTTGGCATGAACGCCGCCACACACCTGGCGCACCTCACCAACACACTTCCGCTCGTCGATCGCAATACGATCCTCCACTGCATACGGCTCTACGGACCGATCCCCAGCCTCGAAGGCATCTCGGCCGAAGCGCTGCTCGCCCGACTGGCTTCAGACAAGAAGACCCTCCACGGCATGGTTCATTTCGTCCTCCCCACCAGCATCGGAGAAGTCAAGGTAGTCACCGGCATCGATAGCGGATTGATCCTCCAGGCAAGCACCGCCGCGCTTACGGCCCTTTAAATGGAAGGCAGCGGCACCCAACCGAAGCCGGACTTTACCGAGGCGGAATCCTCCGCTTGGGTGCGCGACATGTTCGGCCGGGTCGCCCCTCGCTACGACCTGCTCAACCGCATGCTCAGCTTTCAGATGGATCGCCTCTGGCGCTGGCGCACGGCAAGGATCCTGAAGCCCTCGATCCATCCCAAAAGCCTGGTCCTCGACCTTTGTTGCGGCACGGGAGACTTGCTCGCCGCACTCGAAGCCGACGCCCCCGCCCGTTACTTTGGTGCCGACTTCTGCTTCCCGATGCTCGTACTCACACAGGCAAAAACGAAGGCACCGCTGATCGAAGCAGACGGCCTTCGGCTGCCTCTCAAAGACAACAGCCTCGACCTCATCACGATCGGCTTTGGCTTCCGCAACTTCGTCAACTACCGCAATGGACTCGACGAGTTACTCCGCGTTCTCAAGCCCGGCGGTCGGCTCGCCATCCTCGAATTCACGCAACCCCCCAATGGTTTGGTCCGCAGCTTCATGAAAGGTTGGAATCGATGGGTGATCGACCCGATCGGCCGCCTGGTCTCGGGCCAAGGCGACGCCTACCGGTATTTGCCAGAGAGCGTCTCCCGCTTCCCCGGCGCACCGCTGCTCGCTCAGATGATGCGTGAACAGGGGTTTGGCGAAGTGTCATTCCGCTATTTCGATGCCGGGATCGTAGCCCTGCACCTTGCCCGCAAATCGCTCAAGCCCGGCTCCTGACAAAGTAGCTCGTCCCAAGGTCCGCAACAAAGGCTCTTGGCGCTTCAAGACCGCTCACCCGTTGGGTATTTGCGCTATGCCAAGCCGGGTTATGGTCTAGCGTAGGGCGGGAGCGGGAGAAGCAGTCAGCTTCGTACCAATCACTTCACCAGAGACGATGATCTCCACGCGGCGGTTCTGCTGCCGGCCCTTGGCCGTCGTGTTGTCGGCGAGCGGCACTGCCTTGCCGAAGCCCTGAGCAGTCAGGTTCGCGGCCGCGATGCCTTGTGTTTCGATAAATGCCCGCACGGCTTCCGCCCGTTGTTCGCTCAGACGCTGATTCATGGAATCGCTACCGCTTGTATCCGTGTGCCCCTCGGTTTCAAGCTTGAGGCTGGGATGCGCCAGCGCCAGCCCCGACAGCCGGGCCAGCTTCTCGCGCGTATCTGCCCGCAAGGTGGCCTTTCCCAAGTCGAAGAGCAGATCGTCCATAATCACGACCAGCCCGCGTGGGGAATCACGCGTTTCGAGCACTTGATTGAATTGCGCTAATAGCCGCTCACGCAGTGCGGCTTTCTCCCCTTCCACCTTTGCCAAAAGGAGCTGCGATGCCTCGAGCGCCTGGCGTTCCTGCTGGAGCTTGGCCGATGCCAGCTCGGCTTCAATGCGCCGGCGTTCTCCGGCATCGCGTAATGCTTGAGCACGCAAAGTCTCGGACTCAGCCTTAGCCCGCTCGAGTTCGGCGTTAAGACGCGTCTCATCGGCTTTGCGCTGCACTTCGGTCTGCCGTTGCCGTTCTTCGGCCACAGCCCGCATGCGGGCTTCTGATTCCGTCGCTTTGTTCGCCGTGGCTTCACGGGCGGCGGCAGCCGCCCGCTCAGCTTCCAGCCTTTCTTCTTCGGCCCGTTTTACCGCTACTGCCCGGGCGTCCTCCGCCCGCTGCACGGCATCGCGAGCCATCATCGCCGTCGGCTTGGCCTCACGGTTGCGAAGTTGATATGCCTCGGCCAGCTTCAAACTCGCTTGCGCCTTCAACATGATGTCGGGAGCGTATTTTTCGGCCTTGACGCTCTTGGCTATGAGCAATGCGTTGCGCGCCTGATACAACTCGAGCGGCACCTTCGGATCCATTGTCATCCCGATGGGATTGGCCATCTTCGCGTATTCGCCCCGCTGCAGTAACTCGTACTTGGCATCGATCGTTTCAAAGCGCCCAAGCGTGTCCAGCCGCAGCTCATTCTCGGCCACAATCAGGTCGCTTGGCATGGTTACGGCGAAGTAAGGTTCGGCTGTCACGATCAGGCCAAAGGCCTGGAGTTCCGTAGTGACACTTAGATTGCCCCTGCCGCCGGAAAGCTGGATTTCACCGAGGTTCCGGGGACGCCCTTCAGGCGTGATCGCCCAGAGGATATAGGTCAAATACTCGCTGCCGAACTTGGTCGGCCCTTGGACATTCCGGATCTCGAAATCAATCTGGATACGGCCCGCCTTGCTCTCTACCTTCGCTTTGCCGAGTGCTTGCGGCATCATAGCGGTCCCTTTGAAATCGATGAGAGTCGCACCCATGCGGTGTCGGTAGTTCACGGCCTTGGTGCTCTTTGCGACAACATCCGACTTAAAGGTAACGGGCGGCGGATCCTGCGCAAACAGGCTAAGGGCGAGAATTAGCTGTAATTTCATGGGTAGTTCTTTCCAGGAACTAGGCGGCTGTCCAACCACCATCGATGCTGATGACGCTGCCATTGACGAACGCCGCTTCCTTGGATGAGAGGTAAAGGGCAAGGTGAGCGATCTCTTCCGGTTTGCCCAGACGACCAATTGGCTGGCGCTGGTTTAGCTCGGCCCGGACTTTTTCTTTTTCGTGCTTGTGATGCTTGTCGAGATAGCCTTCGACAAACGGCGTGTCCACCGTACCGGGGCAGATGCAGTTCACCCGGAATTCGGTTGGGTAATCTACCGCCAGTTGCCGTGTCATCGCGACCACCGCACCTTTGCTTGCGCAGTAGCCGAAACGTCTTCGCACGCCGATCAGGCCGGCGACGCTGCCAATGTTCACAATCGAGCCGTGGCTTGCAATCAGCAAAGGCACCGCGTGCTTGGTGACCAGAAACATGCCCGTCACGTTCACTTTGAAGGTGCGCTCGAAATCGGAAAGCTCCGTCTCCGTCACGCCTCCCACCAGCCCAATGCCCGCATTATTCACGAGGATGTCGAGGTGGGGGATCTGCTGCAAAACGTGTTTTACAGACTCTTCACTGGTGATGTCGCAATGCATCGCCCGGCTGCCGGGTAGTTCGGCGGCAAGCGCCTCGGCCTTTTTGGTGTCGATATCGGCGACGATTACGCTCGCCCCCGCCAGGCTGAATGCCCTGGAGGTACATTCGCCAATGCCGCTTGCGCCGCCGGTGATGAGCGCAACTTTGCCGTCAATTCGAAAAGGGGTAGTTTGTTCCATAAGTATGAAAGAAGATGTAGTTCCACCTTGATTATGTTCCATGCCGGATGGGCCTGCAGGGGCGCGCTAGCTCGAGTAGAGCGAAGTGCAGGAAGTCCGTAGTCGCTCTAAGTAATTCCTGGCTCGAAATTGAGTGTTTTCTCTAGCCCCGGCTTGCAGGGATTGACCGATAGAACGATTGATTCGCGCGATCTCATGATCGACTTTGTTCGGGGGCTTTGCTTGCCCCTGATGATGCTCGACCACTTGAGAAATCATTGGTTGACCTTGTTCACGTTTCGGCCCTTTGGGTTTTTCTGCGCTGCCGCCATCTTTGTCTTTCTTTCGGGCTTTGCAGTTGGCAAGCACTTATCCCGTTATCTGGCCGATGCGAACCCCAATCTTGTCTATCGCAAAGCGTGGAAGCGGGCCGCGCTGATCTACGGGCTGCACTTGACGGTATCGGCCATGGCGATTTGCCTGGCCCGTTTTTGGCCGGATCTGGTTTCGCCCTTCGGTAGGGAAATCGAAGAAGCCGTGTCCAGCCCCTGGATGGCGCTTGGCCACTCCACGCTATTTTATCCGAGCGCTCCATTGCTCGATTTTCTGCCCATGTATGTCTGCTTTCTACTCTTGACTCCCTGGCTGCTGCGCCGCTTTCAGGCGGGGAAGCTCAAGATGGTATTTGTTTCAAGCTTCCTGCTCTGGTTG
>JBKJSR010000284.1:0-2740 GCA_046594355.1 Bryobacter sp. | reverse complement strand
GGGCATGTCCGAGGGTCTCGATCATCTGCCCGATTCGATTTTCCAGCCGCCGATGGATTTTACCTGCACGGAAGCGCATTTGCGGCAGCAGGTGAAGTCCATCGGCGGCTGGAAAATCGAATCCGGCAGATGATCGAGACCCTCGGACATTCCCGAGATCCCGACATACTTTTCCACTTCTTCGTAGTAAGGCACCAGATCGGAATATTGGATCGGCCAATTTTCGCCATACCCATCTCGCGAAGCGGCCTTGAAATCGATATCTCCCATGCGATAACTCTGCCGCCCCCAGCTCAGGGTTCGTCCACCCACAACACGCATCCGGATCCACTTGAATGGCTTCTCCTGCGTATAAGGATTCTCCTGGTCGTTCACAAACCACTTGTAGTTGTATTCGCTACAGGCATAGCAGGTTCCCTGAATCGGCCGGCTCTTCACGACCTTTGGCGACATCCCCAGATACGGCACCTGCCAGGGCTGTGTATGCTCGGTATAGTCTTTCTTTGTGACGTTGGCACCGGCTTCGAGCAATGCCACCCGCATCCCGCTCTCCGTCAGTTTTTTTGCGGCCCAACCACCAGTTGCTCCGCTCCCCACAACGATCGCGTCATAACGCTCGGCCTGTACTGCTTGAAATGCCATGTACACAATATATAGGAGGATTCACTTGGGTAAAGCTGCCGCTTACATGGGCCTGCCCTTCGTTCTGCTCGTCTCGATTGCCGGCGGCTATTATGCCGGACAATGGATCGACCAGACTTACGGCACAAAATTCGCGAACGTCGTCGGCCTGGTCCTTGGCTTCGCCCTTGGTCTGTACGAAGTGATGCGCCAGCTCAAACACTTCGAGAAAAATTCGCGTGACTGAATACCGGCTCAAATCGAACAAGATCCTCAAATGCGCCGCTGGCCTCGCCGCCCTCGGACTCTTGATCTTCTCACTCTGGCGAGGCATCGATAGCGCTCTCGCTTTCCTCTCCGCCGCCGCCATTGGCGTGCTCAGCCTCTGGGTTCTGGCAAGAGGCGTCGACATGCTGGGAGAAGGCCGTACAAGTTGGCTCAAAGGCTTCGGCTTTGTCGTCCGCTTCCTCGTGTACGCACTCGCACTGTCTGCTATTCTAAAGGTTTATCCGAACCATTCTCTGGAAGTGTTTTTCGGCATTTTCCTGTCCATAATGGCAATCGGGTTAGAAGCCATCATCGAGTCTTATACCAATGCACGAACATGAACTCTGGTTCACTGGGTTACTGAACCAATACCTCTCCGGTCCCGCCAACGCCGCAATCGAAGCCTTCGGTCAGCACGCACACGAACACGCAAAACCCTGGACAAACTACAACGCCATGCTCGTTTTGATTGTGGCCCTGTTGCTGGTTCTCCCCTGGATTGTCCGCGCCGGCCTGAGCCTCGCAAAGCCCGGCAACCTCCAGCAGATCTTCGAACTCCTCATCAGTTTCGTCAAGACCCAGGCCGAGGAAGTGATCGGGCACGGCGGTGCCAAATACGCCTACTGGTTTGCTACCTGCTTTGTGTTCATCCTGTTCTCGAATCTCCTGGGCGTCATCCCGACTTTTGAAAGTCCCACGATGTCTCCCGCCGTACCGCTGGGTATCGCTGTGGCGACATTCCTCTACTACAACGGCGCAGGCATCAAGGCACAAGGCATCGTCGGACACCTCAAACACTTCATGGGCCCGGTGTGGTGGCTCGCGCCCTTCATGTTCGCGATCGAAATCATTTCGCACCTCATCCGTCCCGTCAGCCTGACCATTCGTTTGTTTGCCAACATGCTGGCCGGCGAACAGGTCACCGTCGCCTTTATGCAACTGATCCCGATCGGTGCTCCGGCCGTCCTGATGGGCCTCCACACCTTCGTCAGCTTCCTGCAGGCCTTCATCTTCATGATCCTTTCGATGGCTTATGTCGGCATGGCCGTCGCCCACGAGGATCACTAAAAAGTTTCGCCAGTCAGTGTGAGCCATGGGCGTCCCAACGCGCCATTGGAACCACCTCCTGTCAGGCCATTTCAACCAAAGTCTACTAAAGGAGACTCAACAACAATGTGTAACAAAGCAATGATGATTCTTTTCATGCTCGCCTTCGCCGCTCCTATCTTCGCGCAGGGCACTGCCCAGCCGATGGTCGGTGATAAGGGCATTCTTCTCCCCGCCTTCGCCATGGCCATCGCCGCCGGTCTTTGCGGCCGCGGTCAGGGTCAGGCAATCGCCAGCGCCGCTGAAGGCATCGCCCGCAATCCCGGCGCAGCCGGTAAGATCCAGACCCTGCTTCTCATCGGTCTGGCCTTCATCGAATCCCTGGCGCTCTTCACCTTCGTGAAGGTCGGCTAGTTCTTATCGGGTAGTAGGGCGGGAATCATGCCACAACTCAAACTTAGCGGCATCTTCCCGCCCATCCCAACTCCCTTCAACCACTCAGGCGATATTTACGCGGCCAAGATTCGCCACAACGTCGAAAAGTGGAATCTCACCTCTCTCGCCGGCTACGTGGTTTGCGGTTCTACCGGCGAATCTGTTTACCTCACCGAATCTGAAAAAATCTTTCTCTGGGAAGAAGTAGCTAAGTTCACCCCCTCTGATCGACTGCTCCTCGCCGGCACAGGCATGGAAAGCGTGCGCGAAACTGTCCACCTCACCAACCTCGCGGCCGATCGTGGTTACAAGTGCGCCATGGTCCGCACTCCCCACTACTACAAGAATCTGCTCGACAATCTCCCAGCCC
>JBKJSR010000242.1:0-4180 GCA_046594355.1 Bryobacter sp. | reverse complement strand
CCAGCGGCGCCACCAGAAGGTGATTGAAGAAGCGCCCTCCCCGTTTGTCGTGCGGCATCCGGAATTGCGCAGCGCAATGGGTGAGGCGGCAGTTGCGGCGGCGAAGGCGGCGGGCTACTGGAATGCCGGTACGGTGGAATTTTTGGTGGAGGAATCGGGGGCATTTTACTTCCTTGAGATGAACACGCGATTGCAGGTGGAGCATCCGGTGACGGAACTGATCACGGGTGTGGATCTGGTGCAGTGGCAGTTGCGGATTGCGGCGGGCGAGCGATTGACGTTGCGGCAGGAGGATGTGTCGATACGCGGGTGGGCGATGGAGTGCCGCTTGTATGCGGAGGATCCGGAGAACGGGTACATGCCGAGCCCAGGTGAGATCACGTCGCTTGCGTTGCCGTCCGGACCTGGCGTGCGCGTGGATAGCGGGGTGTATGAGGGGTGGAAGGTGCCGCTTGAGTATGATCCATTGCTGATCAAGCTGGCGGCTTGGGCCTCGACGCGGGCTGAGGTGGTGTTGCGCTTAAGGCGGGCACTGGGGGAAACCCACATCGGAGGGATCCGCACGAACGTGGAGTGGTTTCTCGATGTGTTGCGGGATGAGGCTTTTTGTGCCGGAGACTTGCACACCGGCTTTCTCGAGGAGTGGTCGGCGAGGCGCGTGCGGCATCAGTTCAGCGCTATGGATCTGGAGGCGGCGCAGCGCGCGGCAGTGTTGGCAAGTGCCGAACGCAAGGCGAAACAGCTTGCGGTGAGGGTAGAGTCGAAGTGGAAAGAGTTGCCGCTGCGATGAGTGAAGTGAAGGTGGAGCGTGGAGTCTGGAGCCTGCTGTCCGGTACCGAGCAGAGAGAGTTGCGCGTGGAGCTCGAAGGGGAGGAGTATGTTGTAACCCTGCGCAGCCGACAGATGCGAGTGCGAATCGAAGATCCGCGACAGTGGAATGGAACTGGGGCGGGGAAGGCGGGGATCGGGGTCGCGAAGGTGGCGTCGCCCATGCCGGGTAAGGTGGTTAGAGTGCTCGTGAAATTAGGTGATGTGGTGGAAGCGGGGCAGGGGCTGGTGGTGGTCGAGGCGATGAAGATGCAGAATGAAATGAAGAGTCCGATTGCCGGTACGGTGATGAAGGTGCAGACAGGGGAAGGTGCGACAGTGACTGCAAATCAAGTGTTGGTGGTGGTGGAAACAGATGCCCGTTGACAATTGCCAGAAATGCGGCGGAAGCGGCTGGATCTTCAAGACCGTAGACGGCATCGAGGTCGCGACGCGTTGCAGTTGCGACGAGGAGACGCGCTCGGAGCGCTTTGCGTTGCGCAGTGGCATTCCTCCGCTCTATGCGAATGCTTCCACTGAGAATTACTCGCTACCCAAGGACAATCCGATTGCGCATAGCGCGATGCAAAAGGTGATGATCAACGTGCGGACTTATGCGCGTGAGTTTCCGGTGGTCGAGAAGCCGGGGCTCTTGTTGATCGGCGAGACCGGCGTAGGCAAGACGCATCTGGCGGTGGCGGCCTTGAATGCCTTGATTCAGCGTGGCTTTGAAGGTGTGTTCTTCGACTACCAGACGCTGCTGGACCGCATCCGTAGCGGCTACGACCGTTCGAGCGGATCGATGGACAAGGAGACTTTCCGCCTTGCGCTCGATTGCGAGATTCTGCTGCTCGACGACCTCGGTGCGCACCGTGTCACGGATTGGGTGGAGGACACGGTAGCGTCGATTATTACGCATCGCTGCAACCATCGCAAGCCGGTGATTGTGACCACAAATTTGCCCGCGCCGGGCAAGACGTCGAATACAAAGAAAGATTCTTTGAGCGATCGGATTGGTGTGCGGGCATGGAGCAGGCTGAACGAAATGTGCAAGCTGGTAGAGATGCCGGCCATTGAAGACTACCGGGTGCGAACCAGGCGCTGAGCTGGATCGTGCGGTTGAAGCCGATCCGATAACATCGTCTCGCCTCTGATCCGTAAGATGACACGCAGTATGCTCCGGGCGATTCGCGTCACAAGCAAGCTGCACTGATCGGCCTCACCCAACTCTGCTGAGCCGAATTCGATGCGGACGCGGTTATCTTCCGCTGGAAGTACAAAACGGACGAAGCCTCCGATTCCGAAACCATCGCTATCACCGAATGAACCATTGATGGTTGTCGCAGGAATGGTTGTCGCGGGAATTAGCGCTGGAGCACAGAAGCGATACGCCACGGAAATGCCAAAAGCAGATTTGTAATTGGATGGCTGTTGCTTCGATTGCGGGCAGTGGAACCGTTAACCGGCGACTCTTCCATGAGGCGGCAACCGGTCGCTCCCCTCTAGACATTTCGCAACCTCTGCCAAGTTGCGATCATCCTACCGTGCATGACCAACCGGAAAATAGCGCTGATCACGGGCGCGAACAAAGGCCTTGGATTTGAAACGGCCAAGCAACTCGCTGCACTTGGCTACGAAGTGCTGATCGGAGCGCGCAACGAGGCGGCGGGCAAGGCTGCTGCGGCCTCCATTGGCGAGAAGGCCCACTTTCTGCACATCGACATGACTCTGCCGTCCACTTTTCAGGCAGCCGCTCTCCATATCGCCGACACTTACGGCAAGCTCGATGTACTTGTCAATAACGCCGGCGTCGGCCCCGATAACGGTATGAAACCGGGCACAGTCCCCCTTGCCCTCATCCGGGAAAGCTTCGAAACCAATGTATTTGGACTGGTAGAACTTACGCAAGCCCTGCTCCCGCTGCTGCACAAGAGCGATGCCGGACGCATTGTGAATGTCTCCAGCATCCTGGGTAGTCTCAGCCTGAATGCCGATCCTGCGGCCGAGCTCGGCGATTGGCGCAGTTTCGGCTACAACGGGTCGAAAGCCGCTTTGAACATGTTCACGACGACCTTAGCCTTTGAACTCAAGGACACGACTATCAAAGTCAATTCCGCTCATCCCGGTTGGGTGAAGACGGATCTCGGCGGCGATGCCGCCCCGCTGGAAGTTGCCGATGGCGCAAAGACTTCCGTCCGCCTGGCAACTCTGCCCGCCGATGGACCCACCGGCGGATTCTTCCACCTCAACGACTCTTTAGCCTGGTAGCGGAAACCAGACTAGGCGAGCGTCATGATCCGCAGAGTGCTATTGCTTGTTAATAGCCCGGCTTGAGTCGGCGCAAGGCACAACTGCACATCAAAGCGCTCGCCTCCGACCAGAAACTGGATCACATACCAGCTCTCTTTTCCGCTCCGCCGCGTGGCGAAGTTGCGGCCAAACACTACTGCCGGAATCGACAAGCCCATCACTCCCAGTTTGCCCTCCAGAATGTACTTCAAGTTCCCGATGATCATGTTCGTCATCTCGGCTATGGCATCCAGTACTTCATCGGTCACACTCAGATATTCTTCCATCAGCATGTTAGTGGCGATCTTACATGCCAGAGGGGAACTGCAACTTACTACCGCAGTGCCAGTCCATTCCCCCACCAGTCCAATGATGCCGATCACTCCCATGGTCAAACCCTTGCCAGGACCCTCCACAAAGTGTTCGCCAGACTGCGCCTCCATGCCCAGCATCGTCTGGAATACTTCCGTCGTGCAGGCTGTGACCCACTCGACGATCTCTTCCGGCGTCGGTGCCTCGGCGGCTATTGTTGCAGACATATTCCCTCTCTTTACAGCCGTGCCTCTTAAAGGAGTCCGGTGAGTTTTTCCTTGATCTGTTCCGTTGTAAACGGCTTGCGTACATAACCCGCGGCACCCAGGCTCACTGCTTCCATCACTTTGTCGTGGTTGCCTTCTGTGGTGATCATGATCACCGGAACCGATTTGTACGCATCGTTCGACATGATCTTACTCAACATTTCCAGGCCATCCATGTTGGGCATATTGATGTCGGAAAGGATCAGGCCTACTGTCTGCTTCTCAAGCAGGGCCAGGGCCTCGAGCCCGTCGCCCGCTTCATGAATGGTGCCGATCGGCATCTCGGTTTGCCGCAACACCCGTTGTAAAATCTTGCGGATCGCCGCCGAGTCGTCCACGATCAACACGTCCATTGCCATACGCTTCTTGATCTCCTCTGTAGAAATCTTTTCGGCTCAAAGCCGCAGGCAATGAGGAAAAAGTTCTCAAGGGCGGTCGTAAGATGAAGGTGTGCCGGATTTTCCTGTCCCAGACCCAAAACTCCTGATCTCCCCCGCCGCCTTCTC
>JBKJSR010000139.1:0-2551 GCA_046594355.1 Bryobacter sp. | reverse complement strand
CATCTGCGACCCGTACAAGGTGTGCATCGTCGTGTCCGTGTCCAGCGTCACTTCCGTCAGCTTCAAGTTCGCCGCGGCCCACACCCGCTGCCGCAAACGCACCTCCAATCGCCCCAACTGCACCGCCACCGTCAAATGCAGCGACTCGAGAAAACGCCAAAACGTCGATTGCACCGCAGCAGTTCTACCCGCAAGATCCCCGGCAGCATCGGTTCCCGCTCCACATACGGTAAATGATTCAACCGTGAGAATCCCACTTATACCGTCAGCACCATCCCCAGCAGAAACTGATAGGCTCCATCGACTGCGGCTGCCTCCGCAATTCTGCCGGGATTCGAGACTTAGTTGTTTATGTGCTTCTTGCTAAATGCCCTAGGCCGCTGGCGCGCCGCCAGTGCTGCGCGATGCGCCTCTTTGCGCGGCAGACGAAAAGGGTGAGCTTTCGCCACCGGCAGCATCAAAGCTTCTTCTTGGCATACGCTTTCCTGACCTTCTCCGCGAAATCCCTCGCCGCTTGCTCTCGGGATTTGTCGTCGCCTGTAAGTTTGAAGTCATGCCAGACAATCACCCTATTTCGAGCTACGTCGCGCAACTCCAGGCGATGAGTCTCGTTCCTGCCGAGCTTGTGTTTGTACAGGATCTCCCCGTACGCGGAGTGCATCCGGGCAAGATTTGCCTTCAAATCCGGCTGTTTATCCTCTTCGATGAAATCAAACGGGAGCTCGCCCGCTTGTAGCGCTTTCTCAACGAAGGGTTCAAGCCCCTCCATCCTGTCGACGTAGATTGTCTTGCGCTCCTGCGCGACGAGTGGCGCGGCAAGAATCGCCGCCAATAACCCAACCAACATTCCGTTCATTCTCTGTTCCTTTCGTTCTTAGATTCTTACACCTTTAATTATAACTTAGATTCTTACATCTTTAACTGTAAACAGAAATACTTCATCAAAGCTCAAGCAGCCTCCAGTAGTTGGATAATGTTACCAAACTTATGCATAGGAAAAGTCGTTTGGGATCTGCAGCCAAGAGACTGAGCTCGTGTGAGGCCTATCCCGCTTGGGTTAAAACAGAGAGAAGCGTATAGATCGCGGCTGTTGAAGACCAGTAGTGGGGCAACCCGAATAATGATGTTGAAAAATGCGAAGTAGCTGAAGATGCCGCCGATATTGTGGTGGATGAAATTAAACCTGGGGCTAATAAAATCAATGCTCAGACGCGGTATAACTTCGATGGAAAGAACCTGACGGCGTACGGTGGATTGCTGCCTGTAGCGGCAATGCTTGAGAAGTTGGGCTTCGAGGAACTGGTGCACGGAACGGTGAATCTGGAGTTGCGGAGGCAGACGCGGTCGATGGAGCGGGAACCGATGCTGATGGGGATATTGCGGGTAGCGCGGCTGCCGGTGCAATCGGCGTTTTGGCGTTTTCTCGAGTCGCTGCATTTGACGGTAGCGGGGCAGTTGGGGCGGCTGGAGGCACGTTTGCGGCAGCGGGTGTGGGCCGCAGCGAACGTGAAGCTGAGGGAAGTGACGCTGGACACGGACACGACGGTGCACACCTTGTACGGGTCGCAGATGGGCGGGCGGGTAAGTTACAACCCGAAGAACAAAGGCAAGCGGAGTTGTCAGCCGATACCGACTTTCGTGGCCGGGACACGGGAGTTCGCTGCGGCGGATTGCGCAAGGGTGATCAGTAACCTGCCGGAGAGCGCAAAGAAGATCCGGGCGCGGGCCGACTCGGGATTTTACTGCTGGGACGCAGTGAAGGCATACGAGGGGAAAGGGTGCGAGTTTGTGCTGGTAGCGCGCAAGACGCAGCGCCTGGTGGATGAGTTGCAGGCGGCGACCTGGAAGAAGTCCAAGGGGACGGACGCAGATTTCGAGTGCGAGATTATCTATCAGCCGGAGGGCTGGGACAAGGGGTTCCGCTTCGTCGGGTTGCGCTACGACCAGCGGGAAGCGGATGCGGATAACCCGGATCAGATGGGTTTCTTTGCGGAACTGGCCTGCAAGTACCGCGCTGATGGATAGGCTGCGGAGGATTGAGCGCAAAGCCAATGGATACGGGCCTGTAGTGGCTATCCCACTACGCGCATAGAGAATTATGCACAGGCATTGTCCAAGCCAAAAAGGACGGAAAGGATGCAATTGCAAGCAAAAAATCAACTTATAAAGTACTGCCAGACACGCCCCAACGAAAGTGCCTCAAAAGGCCCGGAGCGAGGCCTGTGACGTGCATTCTTTTGTTTGACCTCTACTCGAATTTTACTTACTTTCTCAACGATCCGGAAAATGGGGATGCGATTCAACAACACAACTCGCGTCTTCAGGCGGGAATGAACTTCTAATACTTACGCCCAAACAAGATTGGCGGTGTGGTGAGTTACATGACGGCGGGCGGGAACTTTCACGACAAGCAGATCCATGTGGGACTCGCCGTTTTGGCGACTGCCTGTTACGCTGCATGCGGATTACGGACGGGGCATCTCGTCGATTGACGCACGGAGCATTCTGAGCAACCGGAAGAGCATGAAGGTGGCCAATACGGAGTTTTGGC
>JBKJSR010000122.1:0-2841 GCA_046594355.1 Bryobacter sp. | reverse complement strand
TTCCTTTCGTCGCTAACGAGCGTGCCGTCGCGGAGGGTGATGACGCGGTCGGCGGAAGTGGCTAGTTGTTTGTCGAGATTGCCGGTGGGTTCGTCGGCGAAGAGAAATTTGATGGTGCAGGCGCGGGCTTCGCGCCAGGCGATTTTGCGGGCGGTACCGAGGGTAAAACTTTGGCTCAAGCGGCTTTCCTTTCGTCGCTAACGAGCGTGCCGTCGCGGAGGGTGATGACGCGGTCGGCGTAAGTGGCGAGTTCTTTGTCGTGAGTGACCATGACGAGGGTGGTGCGCTCCTCGCGGTTGAGTTTGATGAGGAGGTCGAGGACGATGCGACCGTTGGCGGTGTCGAGATTGCCGGTGGGCTCGTCGGCGAGGAGGATGGGAGGCTGGGTCATGAAGGCGCGGGCGAGGGCGACGCGCTGCTGCTCACCGCCGCTGAGTTGGACGGGGTAGTGGGAGGCGCGGTCGAGGAGGCCGACCTGATCGAGGAGTTGGCGGGCGCGGGGCATGCCGTCGCCGGATTTGCCGGTGAGTTCGTGAGGCAGGAGGACGTTTTCTTCGGCGGTGAGGGTGGGAATCAGTTGATAGCTTTGGAACACGAAGCCGATTTTGGTACCGCGCACGAGCGCCATGCTGTCTTCGTCGAGGTGAGTGATGTCGACTCCGTCGAGCAGGATGCGGCCGGAGGATGGAGCGTCTAGGCCTGCGAGAAGCCCGAGCAAAGTGCTCTTGCCGCTGCCGGAAGCGCCCATGATGGCGACGAATTCTCCGTGAGGGATCTGGAAGCTTATCCCCTTTAGAATCTTGACCACGTGGGTCCCGGTATCAATTTCGCGGGTGACCGCATCGACTTCAACTGCAGATAGATTCGACATTGTGTGCTGTTATTACTTATTCTGACAGTCGTGAGGCCGCTTTCTTTTTTAATCACGAGTTTGCTGGGAATGGTTGTTCTGAGTTCTTGCGCGCAGAAGAGCGCGGAGCCGGAAACGAAGCTGGAGATCCCGGTTCCGATGGCCGCAGCACTGCCGCCCGATTCGCGCCCGGTGTTGTTGTGTTTTGGAGACAGCATTACGGCGGGATACGGGATCGAGGCCGGGCAGACTTATCCGGATGTGCTGCAGAAGATTCTGGACGCGAAGGGTTACAAGTACCGCGTAGTGAATGCGGGGCTGAGCGGGGATACTACGCAGGCGGGGGTGGACCGTTTAAGCGATGCCATGAAACTGGAGCCGAAGATTACGCTGCTGGAGTTGGGCGGGAATGACGGGCTGCGGGGGATTCCGGTTTCGAGAACGCGGGATAACCTGACGCAGATGGGAGTGCGGCTGGAAGGGAAGGGGAGCAAGATATTACTGCTGGGAATTACGCTGCCACGCAACTATGGGCAGGATTATGTGCGGGAGTTTGAAGCGATGTACAAGGCGCTGGCGAAGGGCCGCAACTATGCATTTATGCCGTTTGTGCTGGAGGGTGTTTATGGGCAGAAGGGAATGATGCAGGACGACGGGATCCACCCCACGCCGCTTGGTGCGGCGAAGGTAGCGAATAACGTGTTCAGGTATTTGCAGCCGTTGTTAAGTAAGTGAGGGCCTGCTTGAGCGAGAGGCCGGGCTCCTGATCGGTGTTGATCACGCAATGCGGCTCGATGACGGGCTCGAAGCTTTCGCGGACTTTGAGGTAGAGAGCCCAGTCGCGGTTGGCGGCGGGGTGTGGGTCGAGGAGACGTGTGCGGATGCTGGATTCGGAGGCCGTGCAGAGGATGATTTTGAGATTTGGGATTTTTTCGCGGACTTGAGCGCGCTGGTAGGAGCGGGAGTAAGTTCGTCCATCGAAGACGATCCAGAGCTTGGAGTGAGTGGCCCAGGGCGAGTGTGGGGCGTCGAGCATGAAGGACTGGATGAGGTCGTCTTGTGCGGTGGAGTAGGCGACTTGATTAGGACCGAAGATGGCCAAGCGGATTTGGTCTTTGTTGAGGACGTGGCCTTTGAGGTGGGAGGCGAGAGCTTGAGCGAGTGTGGTTTTGCCGCTGCCCGGCAGGCCGGCCATGAGGACGGCTGGCATCTTAGAAGGGGAGCCGGATCTGGCGTTTGGCGAGGTAGGCGGTATTGGCGCCGCGGCCTTTCGGGCGAGAGTTCATGAGGAGTTCGTGATCGATTTCGTGGCGGATGGCCGCTGCGGCGAACTTGTCGGGATCTTTGTGGTTCATGGGAGGACCGCCAGTCTTTTGAACCCAGATGTCGAGGGCGGCCTGGAGCTGCTCTTCAAGGCGCAGGTCGGCGCAACGCCATTTCGCTGCGCAGAGGATTGCTTTTTTGCGACCGATTCGAACGATTACGCTCATGAGTGCCGAAGAGTGAGACTCTAAAACAGTAACAAATTGAAGCGCAAATGACCAAGATTTTCCCTTTTGAATATGATCAGCACGATTTTGCGAATGGGCTGCGGCTGATTACGGTGCCTACCAGTTATCCGCATATCGTGTCGCTGTACATCGTGGTGCATGTGGGATCGCGCAACGAAACGGAGACGGGCAAGAGCGGGTTTGCGCACTTGTTTGAACACATGATGTTCCGGGGGACGGAGCTGTATCCGCCCGAGCGCTATGAAGCAGTGTTGAAGGATGCGGGGGCAGCGCAGAACGCATACACGGACGACGATCTGACGGTTTATCACACGACATTTACGCGAGAGGATCTGGAGCGGATTGTTGCGATGGAAGCCGACCGGTTTGCCCATCTCGAATACAGCGAGGAGGTGTTCCGGACCGAGGCGCGCGCGGTGCTGGCGGAATACAACAAAGACAGCGCGGAGCCGTTTCATTTGTTGCAGGAGAAGTTGCGGG
>JBKJSR010000715.1:0-3837 GCA_046594355.1 Bryobacter sp. | reverse complement strand
GCGACCTGTTCTGGGTGACGGCGGCAGACGGCAAGGCGCAGCAGTTGACTAAGACCGAAGTCACCGAAGCGGACCCGAAGCTGAGCCCGGACGGCAAAAAAATCAGCTACCGGATTGGGAACGACCTTTATGTGCAGGAGATTGCGGGCGGCAAGCAAACCCGGTTGACGCGTGATGGGTCGGAGGTTACATTCAACGGCAAACTGGATTGGGTTTACCCGGAAGAACTCGACCTGAACACGGCTTATTGGTGGAGCCCGGATAGTGCGCGGATTGCCTATTTGCAGTTTGATGTATCGAAGGAAATGATTTATCCGCAAGTAGATCTTCTGAAGACTCCGGCAGTACCGGAACCGGAACGATACCCACAAGCGGGGACTTCCAATGCGGATGTGCGGCTGGGCGTGGTGGACCTCGAAACGGCGAAGACGCGGTGGATGAATCTTGGCGAGACACGGGATTATTTATTGGCGCGTATTGCGTGGTTAAATCCGATGGAAGTAAGTGTTCAGCGAATGACGCGGGTGCAGGACAAGCTGGAATTTCTCGCCGCGAATTGGGAAACACGGCAGATCCGCAAAGTGTTTGGCGAGACGGATCCTTACTGGATCAACGTTCACTCGATGACACGCATGGATGCGGCGCGCAAGCAGTTGGTATGGGCGAGCGAGCGCACTGGATCGCGGCATCTCTATCTGTTCGATTTTACGGGTAAGGAACTTGGCGCAGTTACAAAGGGTGAGTGGGAAGTATCCGATGTCGCCGGAGTGAACTGGGACAAGAAGCTGATTTATTACACCTCCACGGAAGCGAGTCCGCTGGAGCGCCAGCTTTATGTAATTGGATTTGACGGAAAAAATAAGAAGCGACTTACAACTGAGGCTGGAACACACTCGATCTCGATGAGTCCGACGGCGGAATTCTACACGGATACTTATTCGGCGATCACCAGCCCCACCCGACAGACCCTGCATAGCGCAGAGGGCCGGATGGTGGCGGAATTGAAGGCGAGCGACCGCAAAGTACTCGAGGAGCATGAAATTCTGCCGACGGAATTCCTGAGCTTCCAGACCAGGGACGGGGCGACACTTCATGCCCGGATGATCAAGCCGAAAGACTTTGATTCGAAAACTAAATACCCGGCGATCGTGATGGTTTACGGCGGTCCGCAGGCGCAGACGATTCGTAACAGTTGGACGGGTGGATTGAATCTCGATCAGGTGCTGGCGCAGAAAGGATTCGTGATCTGGCAGGTGGACAATCGCGGGAGTGGCGGCCGCGGGCATCTATGGGAAGCCAAGTTGTATCGCAAGTTCGGCGAGATTGAAGTGCAGGACCAGAAGGCGGGAGTGGAATATTTGACAAGCCTGGGTTTTGTGGATCCGGCGCGAATCGGAATGTCGGGATGGAGCTATGGCGGCTACATGACCCTGAACACGATGTTGTCGGAGCCTAAGCTGATCAAGGCCGGTATTAGTGGGGCACCGGTAACGAACTGGCTGCTATACGACACGATTTACACGGAGCGTTATCTGGGCATGCCACAGGAGAACGAGAAGGGTTACCGCGAGTCTTCGCCGGTACACAAGGCGGCGAAGCTCGAAGGCAAGCTCATGCTGGTTCACAACATTGGCGACGATAACGTTTTATTCCAGAACATGCTGCAAATGACCGACGCATTGCAGAAGGCGGGTAAGCATTTCGAGTTACAAATTTACCCGCAAAAGAGCCATGGAGTGGGAGGTCCGGCGCGTTATCACCTGAATGAAGCGATGGTGGAGTTTTTGGAGCGGCAGCTTGGAAAGTAAGTATCGCTACGCGCTCTTTGGCGTGTGGGCCGTGATCGTGATTGGCTATGTGCAAGCGAAGGCCCCAATCATCTGGCAGGCGGACTGGACGCATGACGACCTGATGAATTCCTACCGGGCGTTTCAAGCGTCCTGGAGTCAAATTTGGCTCGATATCTTGTGTTTCTGGCGGCCGAGCGCGTTATACCGGCCCTTGGGGGAATTGTTCTACAAGGTGTTGTTCGAGCAGTTTGGGATGAGCGCGTTCGGGTGGCGGGCAGTGGTGAGTGTGTTTCTGATCGGCAATGCTTTTGTGCTCGGTCATGTGGCGAGCCGCTTGAGCGGAAGCATGGCGGTGGGCCTGGCGGCGACGGCGATTGCCAGCTTTCACTCGCTTTGGGCGCATTTGTATTTGAATACGGGTACAATTTTTGAGATCCTGGCTTTTACATTCGTCTGGGGTGGGCTCGCGTTCTATGTTGAGTTTCATGAGAAGGCTTGGGTGCCTTACGCTACTTCGCTGATTTTTATTCTGGGCTTGAACGCAAAGGAAAGCGCCATCGTTTTGCCCGTGTATGTGGTGCTGTATGAATGGATTTGGAAGAAGCGGACACCGTGGGTGTTTTGCGGCTTGGCAATCGTGATCTCGATTGCGTTCATCGCCGGCCGCGTTTATGGACCTGGAGGATTGAGCAGCATAGGAAATTACCAACCGGAATATTCGTTGGGGATGTATGCGCAGAGCTTTCAGCAGTATTTTGGGCCGTTGATACTTTGGCAGACGATACCTTTGTGGGCAAGCGTGGCCATCGCTTCCCTGCCCTTCCTTTTGCGGACTCGCCTGGCGAGCTTTGCGGCGCTTGTGTTTCCGGTGGGGATTCTGCCGCTTGCTTTTGTGCCGAGTCGCGGCCTGGATGGCGTTTACGTGGCTTGTGCAGCGCTGGCGCTGGCGGTCTCTTCGGTTTTACTGCTCATACCAAGGGAGAACTGGCGATATGCGGGTGCTGTGGTCCTTTTCGTGATATTCGGACAGTGGATGCCGGGGCTCAAAAGCCTGGATGGTTTGGACAAGGAATTTCGTGAGATTCGCGGATTTTATGAGGGACTGAAGTCGTTGGCTCCGGTGCTGCCGCCAAAGGTGCAGATCCGTTTTGTGAAAGAGCCATTTGGTCCGGAGACTCCGTGGGCGAGCGTCTTTGTGACCCGCTTGGTGTATCGCGACATGACAATTGAAGTAGCTGGGGAACATAATCCGCACACGAAGAATCTCCCGGCTTTGAACGATTTTGCTGTTTTTGAATGGCGTGACGGGAAGCTTGTCCGCCTCAAGTGAGTGAGGGGATTTTAGCAGTGGCGGCGTGGCTGGAGCTGGTAGCGGAGAAACCGGCCGCGTTTAGAATGTCGCGAATGGAATAATCCTACTTCCGGCAGTTGCAATGTTTCAAACCCGTCCAGAGGCCCTAAATAAAGGTTCCGGGCGATTCTACGCCACTCACCCGCTGGGTAGTTGCGGAACAGTCAAATTCGCACTTGGAATCAACGGTTTCCGGGAGATCACATCGCCCTATTGCGGTTTGTAGGATTAAGAACTTGAGTGACGGTTTCGCTTCGGTGAGGCCGCCTCTAACCCGGATTTCTCACAAAGAAATAGCAAAAGGCCTATTGATCTGTCATAACTGATTCGTTGACAAAGAGTTAAAGACAGGACACAGGAGGCCTTCGCTATGACAGAGCGTATGCAAGAACGGTTTGGTTTGCAGGACATGATTCGCGGACGGTAGTGGCGGAGTTTGATGGAGAACAGAGCAGCAGCGATGGTGGTGGGTTGTTGTTGCGGGAGGTGGAGCGAAGGCTGAGGCTAACCGAACGCCTGAGTATGTGCTTTGCCGATCAACAAGATCAGGCGCGGGTAGAGCACAGCGTGGAGGAACTGCTGAGGCAGAGAGTCTTCCTCATTGGTAGTGTCAACCGTTTTGTGTAAACTAATTTCGGAAGCTGTTTCCAACCGTGATAGGAGGGTGTAAAAAGGATTGTGTAAACGATGTTGACC
>JBKJSR010000407.1:0-5152 GCA_046594355.1 Bryobacter sp. | reverse complement strand
GGCCCTGACCATGTTTGACAACCAGATCCGGCCGCATTTTGAAGGCGGCGCGGTCATCGAAAGCGGAGGCGTAGACGCGTGAGTGATGAGCCGGGCTGGGAGACGCTCCAGAGGGTGATCTTCCCCCCGGAGTCCGGGGTGGACACTATGTCGCTCTACGCCGACGCCGGCCCGGCAGCGGGCGTGCGCATTAAGGAGAGCGACGAGTTTGCCCGCAATCCCAAGCGGACCGAAGAAAAACTCCATCTCGTTGGCTCAAGCCCCCGTGAAGTGCACTTTGACGACGTGATCACTCGGCACTCGATCAGAGTGCGGTCGGGTGAGCAACTGTCGTTGGGTACGTACTTCAATGCCTTTCCGGCGGGCTATTGGCGGCGCTGGACCGAGGTCCGTGAGGTGCGGCTCGTCGTCGAGACCCGCGGCCACGGGACCATCTCCGTCTACAAGTCAAATGCCCGTGGGACGATCCAGCGAGTGGACGGCGCACGGGTCGAGGGGACTTCCACTACCGAGTTCCTGCTATCGCTGAAACCGTTCGGCGATGGCGGCTGGTATTGGTTTGACCTGGCCTCAAGCCAGGAGGATCTGGTGCTGGACCATGCGCATTGGGAGGGCCCGCAAACCGCAGGTCCCGCCCAAAGCGTGACAATTCAGGTTACGACGATGAACAAGCCGGACTTTTGCCTTGCAAATGCGCGGATCCTCGCGGATCATCCTGAAGCCCTTGAGTTGGCACGTGAGGTACTGATCGTCGACCAGGGAACGAACAAGGTCGCGGATCAACCGGGATTCGAAGAAGTGGCCAGTCGGCTCGGCGAGAAGTTGCGCATCATCGAGCAGGCTAATCTGGGCGGGTCGGGTGGGTTCGCACGAGGGATGTATGAAGCCGTGGAAAACGGCAGTGACTACGTCCTCTTGCTGGACGATGACGTTGTCCTCGAACCGGAGAGCATCGCGCGTCTCATGGCTTTTGCGGGTCACTGCAAGACTCCGACGATTGTCGGCGGGCACATGTTCGACCTATACAGCCGAAGCACGTTGTATTCAATGGGCGAAATCATAGATTCTCGCCGGATCTCGCCTGATCAGCCTCACCAAGAGATGCAGATGCGACACGATTTCAGCGTGTCTAACCTCCGTCAGACGCCGTGGATGCACCGCCGTTTCGATGTTGACTACAACGGGTGGTGGATGTGCCTGGTCCCGACGTCGGTAATCCGGGAAATCGGGCTGCCGCTTCCGCTGTTCCTCAAGTGGGACGATTCGGAATATGGCCTTCGCGCCAGAGCGGCAGGTATCCGCACCGTGTCCCTCCCAGGGGCCGCTTTGTGGCATATTTCGTGGATTGACAAGGACGACCTTGTCGGCTGGCAGGCGTATTTCCATAGTCGCAACAGGCTGATCACGGCGCTCTTACACAGCCCGCACGCCAAAGGTGGCGGCGTAATCCGTGAATCCCTGCAAACGGATATTAAGCACCTCGTCTCCATGCAGTACTTCACTGAAGAAAGCCGCCTCAAGGCGATGGAGGATTTGTTCGAAGGGCCCGGGCACCTTCATCCGTCGCTGGCTACGAAACTGCCCGAGATCATCCGCCTGCAGTTCGAATATTCGGATGCTCAGATGCGGGAGGATGTCGACGATTTCCCGGCCCCTTCGCTGGGCGGCGGGCCATCGACCATATCCCAAGCAGGTATGCCGGCCAAAAAAGATATGGTCAAGTGGGGCCTGATAACGGTGGCACGCCAACTGGTCAGCCGTCCGTCCGAAGAAGCCCTCGCACGGCCGCAAAGCCACCTTGCCCACGTGGACAATCGCTGGTTCCGGCTGGCTCAATATGATTCTGTCGTAGTTTCCAACGCTGAGGGTACGGCCGCCTCCTGGTACAAGAGGGATCCCCAAAAAATGCGGGTCATGCTGGCCAAGGCGGCGAGCCAACACGCGCGTTTGTACAAGTCATGGGAGTCCCTCTCAGAGGCTTACAGGTCCGCGCTGCCGGAACTGGTTTCCATGGAAGCCTGGCGGAAGACCTTCGGCCTGGACCGCTGAGCCCAGGCAGATTTGCATGAAGGCGGCGCCCCCTACTGTTGTGGGGGCGCCGCTCGTCTTAACTTTGGGAAGTAGTCCGGCCGCTGAGAGCCGGGGTCTGGCGAGTTGTCAGCAGACGGTAGAGGCAAACGCCAGCAACGGAGAGGACCACAATGTAAGCGACCGTTAGACCTTGCCAGGAAAATGGTGGTTGCCAATCTGGATCGAACATTTCGCTCCAGTTAATGTGGTCTCCTCGAATCCCAACGGTGTATCGGCGGAGACCCTCAAGCAGGAGGTAGGTGTGTGCCATGACACCGAGCACCAGGCTCCAACGGACGATGGAGGTCGCCCATGGTGTCACCTTGAAGGGCCGGAACCGCGCAGCGACTCCTGTAGCCAAAATCAGCAGCACTACCAGTGCCAGCGCGTAACGGCCCTGCCAGATCCATCCAATAGTCTCGCTGGAACCAGCCTGAAGAGCAGGTGGGATTGCAACGAGGGCGAGAGTGAGCAAGGCAACTGGCCAACGGAGTCTGGCGGGGCGTGCAGTGAACGACAACAAGAGCATTGCCCCAAATCCGAGCACCCAAGTGTAGACGACGGCCATGGGAGGATTGGTGTCAAGTGAGCCCAGCACGCCAACATACTCGCGCATGTACCCGACTGTCCGGTCCAGCATGAGGAGGGCTGCTTCGTCAGCTGGGATTGGCGGCGTCACGGCGAAGAGACTGTCCAGGCTCCTTGCGGTAATGCTCCACCAAAGTGCGAAGACACACGACAAAGCAACAATTAGTGCTGACAGCTGGAAGGACCTTGTCACCAGCAGTGCGCGAATGGACGACAGATTATGTCCGAGAAGTGCCGCCGCAAGTGCCACAGCGATCCACAAGAAAGACAGTGGCCTGGTGTTGGACAGGAGAACCCCTGAGGCTGTCACGATAACTGCGGGAAGCACGTTGAGATGAGATTGTTTTCGCTGTTCGAGCATGAGGCAAAGACCCATATAAAACGCTCCGGCCGTGGCGATCTCCAATGCATTCGGATTGACTGAACCGGTGAGGAACAGCACGGCCGGCGTGACTGCGATTGTCGAGGCGACCACCATCAGTGCGCTTCGACGCATCGATGTGGCCGCGTAAAAGATTGCGGCAAGGAAAAACGCTGTGAGCCAAGAACTGATCAGCCGCATCGCGTAGAGGGCTGCCTCGCCGGTCAAGCCAAGGCTGCCCAGTCCAACAATCGCATAGTACACGGGGTTGTAATTGCCCGCAGATGTCTCGGCGGGCACGAGATTGTTCTCGGTCCCAATGGACGGGGAGCAGGCAGGAGTTATATCTGGATGCGTTGCGAAGCAGTTGTAGTTTCTGAGGTCTGCGATGTACTTAGGGACTTGGACCGTCAGCGCCTCCCCTTGGACTCCCGAGCTGCCTGCGGCAAATTGACCTCGTGTAACTGCGGCCGCTTTGATCACATGGGCCGTTTCATCCGGTGCAGACATGAGAGGTGATGCAAAGGACCAGATGTTGCCCGCGGCCCCGAGCAATAGCCACGAAACGAAGAGAACTACGACTGGGGATGGCCGACTGCTGGGAAAGGAACGGTGCCGTCGGTTAGCCATCGGCCCGTGTGACGTGGATATCTGCATGGTAGTTTTAACAATACGTGGAGGTCGGCCGTGGCAGGTTTGTATGCTCCTTCTACCCGGGAGACACCACTCACATGCGCAGTCCCACCACACGAACCCTACGACGAACCAAGCTTCATGAATGGTTGCCGGCGAGGATAAGGCTCCGGCTTCGAATTCTCGCGGAGAGTTCCGTTGTCAGGTTTCTCATAGTTGGCGGGCTGTCCTTTGCTTTGGACCTCGGCATCCTGGCACTTCTCCACGAAGGTCTCGGCGTCGACCTTTGGATTGCTACCCCTATAGCCTTTGTAGCTAGCCTGGTATTCAACTTTCTTCTCCAGCGCATGTTCACATTTCGGGCGACCAATCACCGCGCGGTGAGCGCCGCCAAATACCTGCTCCTCGTGGTCGTCAATATCGTAGTCAGCGATTTGATTGTCATAAGTTTTGATGCCAAAGGTTGGTCTTACGTAGCTGGAAAAGTGACAGCAACAGTCCTGACTACAGTCTGGAATTACTTTCTGTACCGTCACTGGATTTTCAAGAGCAACGAAAGTGCGACAAAGGTCAGGAGCTAACCTCTCCGCGATGGCGAGCGTGTGGTCTCTGAATGGGGTAAGGCTTCGATAGCGCCCAGTTGCCTCGTTGCAATACCTCCAGTTCATCAGTTGTTCCAGGCCCCGTTGATGGGTTTGACGGCGGTGTGTTAACGCCAGCCGTAAATAGGGTGTGTGTGATCGACTATCTGTAGGCCGTTTCAGCCAGGAATTTGAGCCAAGTTGGTGGCTCGTTTCAGGCCAAAAGAGCGGTAAGAATCAGGCCAGTTTTTCCCGAAATCATGGTTTCGGGGGCTTGCCTGGATAGAGATCACCGGGTGGCCGGTGCCCTTCCCAGAGTGTCAGGGACATGGGCCCGCCACCCCCAGATAGGTTCCTTACGGCGCTGCCATTGCGAAGCGTATGCGCCGGAAGGGCTGGAAAGCAGATGACGGTACCCATGTCCGTACAAGAAAATATCAGAAGGCTGGACTCCCAGGGAGTCCCGGGCCGGGAGATCGCCCGCAGGCTCGGCGTTAGCCGGTCCTCGGTGACCAAATACGCCGATCAGGAGAACTACTCCCCTGAACCGCCGGTGCCGCTGGCCCGGCACGGGGCTTCGGTGCTCACCGGGTTCGAGCACATTATCGAAGCGTGGCTCACCGAGGACCAGCGCCGGAACCGCAAGCAACGGCATACGGCCAAACGCGTCTTTGACCGGCTCGTGGATGAGCATGGTTTCACCGGCACGTATTCCCCGGTGCAGCGGTCCGTGAAGAAATGGACGGCCCGCAACAGGATCGCTGGTGAAGGTTTCACCGAGTTGGTGTGGCCGGCCGGGACCGCGCAGGTCGACTTCGGGCAGGCCGAGGCGATCATCGCCGGGATCCGGCAGGTCCTTCACATCCTGGTGGTGACCTTCCCGTTCTCGAACATGCGCTTCGTCCAGGCATACCGCGGC
>JBKJSR010000379.1:0-3965 GCA_046594355.1 Bryobacter sp. | reverse complement strand
AGAAGGAAGCGGCGCTGGTGAGCACGCCGCCGCTATTCAAGAAGCTGCGCGAGGTTTGTGCGCGCCACTCTTAACTATTTGAGGCTGGCGATTTCTTTGGCGGTGAGCACCCGGCTGTAGACGGCGATGTCGTCCATGAGGCCGGTGTAGTTGACGCCGAGCCGGATGGCACCGCTTGCTGCATCCCAGGCGAAGGATTCGCCGATTTTGGGTGTGGTGCCTTGGAGCTTGCCATCGAGATAGAGGCTTGCAGTTCCCTTCCCCGTGCCGAGGCCTTCGTAGGTGACGACGATGTGCGTCCACTTGGTGCGATTGAAGGGCGGCTGCTTGACGATGACGAGACGTTCGTTGAATTTGGGATTTTTGTCGGGTTCGAGGTTGGCGGGGTTCCAGACTTTGAGCTCGCCAAAGACACCGAGGCGGAAGTGGCGGGGCTTGTCGTCCTTAGTGAAGTCGACCCAAATCGCGGAGTCGTTGTAGGCTTTGTCGGTGATCTGGACTGGGTCGCAGAAGCCGGGGTCGAGATCCTGATCGGGGTCGAGCTTGAGCTTGAATGAGAAGGTGCCGGTGGTGGGGGAAACATTGCCCGTGGTCTTGAAGAAGAGAGCGCTGGTGTGTTTGGACTTGAAACGTAGAGCGCCGCCTTCGAGCGCTACAGGAGCTTGGCCCAGGCCTTTGACGGCAGTGGCCTGCTCTTTGTATGAGGGTGCGTAGTAGATGGACTTGTCGCCCTTGGCGAAATCGGCGTCAAGGCCTTTATCGAAGCTGGCGTGGAAGGTGAGCGACTGTTTTGGATCGGCGGCTGTGAGGAGGACTGGGAGCATAAGGAGGAGGGCTTTCATGGTTTCGGCTTTCTCTTGTAAGTGTAGGTTGGGAAATCAAAATCGTAATCGGTGACAAGGGGTTGCTGGGGAGCGCTGGTGGTGGGAGTAAACTTGGCGAGCCGCTGTTTGAGCGCGTTGTGTTTGGGGTCTGAGGCAAGGTTGCGGAACTCGTTGCGGTCCGCCTTTCGATCATATAGCTCTTCGCTTCCATCGGCGTAAACGATGTAGCGCCACTGCTCGCTGATGACGCAATGGGTGCCAGGGAGGTGAGTGGAGACGACGGGGCCGGACTTGGCCTTGGGGTCTTCGAGTAGAGGGCGGAGGCTCTTGCCTTCGACACGTGGGTTGGCTGGCAGACCGCAGAGATCGACAAGGGTTGGATAGATGTCGAAGGTGGTAACGGGCTGCGTGCGTGTTGTGCCTTTGGCCTTAAGGCCGGGTCCAGAGAAGATGAAGGGCACGTGTGTTGAGCGCTGCCAAAGGGTGGACTTATGGACGTGCTGCTTTTCGCCGAGGTGCCAGCCGTTGTCGGACCAGAAGACGAGGATTGTGTTGCTCGCATAGTCGCTGTTGTCGAGCGCGTCGATGACGCTGCCGACGAGTGTGTCGGCGAATGAGGTGGCGGCGAGATAGGCGCGAACGAAGTCCTTCCACTTGCCGGTGTCGCGGATGCGTTCGAACTCGGGACGGCGGAAGGCGGCGAGTTCTTTGGCTAGTGGCGGGAGGTCGGCGAGATCATCATCGCGAGTTTGTGGGATGTGGATTTTGGCTTCGGGGTACAGGTCGAAGAAGCGCTGGGGCGCGTACATGGGGATGTGGGGGTGCCACATTCCGGCGGCCAGGAAGAAGGGTTTGGTGTGCTTGCGGCCGAGGAAGTCTTTGGCGAACTGAACCGCTTTTTGATCGCCGTACTGATCTTCAGGAGTTTCGAGAACGCCCCAATCGAATTCGCCGGCGAAGTCTTTGAGGCCGTTGTAGGGATGGCCTTTGGGAGCGGGGATGCGCTTGTTCCAGGGATACCAGTCGGCACGGCGGTACCAGGGATCGTCGAATTGCTGGAGCTGAAATTCATCCCACTGATCGGGCGGGTTGTGGCCGGCAACATGGTGGAAGACCTTGCCAGCGCCAGCGACATGGTAGCCATTGCGACGGAAGTACATCGGCATGGTTACGAGGTCGGGATGGTTGGGACGGAGGTATTGGTCGTTGTTGTAGATGCCACTGGTGGAGGGCCGGAGGCCACTGAGGATGGCGGTGCGGGATGGATTGCAGAGGGGAGCGGCGCAGTGGGCATCGGAGAACAGGACGCCGCGCCTGGCGAGCTTATCGATGTTGGGAGTCTTGACACCGGGGTAGCCGCCGAGGCAGCCGACCCAGTCGTTCAGGTCGTCTACAGAAAGGGAGAGAACGTTGGGACGCCGCGACTGTGCGAGGCCTGTAGCTGCGGTCATCGAAGCGAGGAAGTGGCGGCGCTTCATTGGGTGATCTTTAGCGTCCAGACGGGTTGTGAGAGGAGGTCTTCTGGAAGCGCGGGGAGCTCTATGGTGACAGCGCCTTTGACGTTCTTGAACTTGAGGGGTTGTGGTGCGCCGAGTAGCTCGACCTGCTTCGCGGTTGCGCCTGGGATCGTGATCTCCTTGAGGGACCAGCGAGGGAGGATGGCGTAGAGGTCTTTGCCCTTGGTGGTGAAGAAGGCTACGATGGACGCCTTGCCTGGGGCGGGCTTTGCGGCAAGAGCGGCGACGTCGTAGCTCGATTCGAAGCGCTGGTTGTAGTCGACCTTGGGTTGCTCACCAGCGCTCCATTGCTTCGGTGTCTTAGCGGGCTTGGTGCCGTAGATCGCTTCGCCGTTGACCTTGAGCCAGGATCCGATTTCGATGAGGCGTTGCTCCATCACGACAGGGATTGTGCCATCGCCATTGGGGCCGATGTCGAGTAGCAGATTACCGCCGCGACTGACGATGTCGGCAAGCATGATGATGAGTTCGCGGCTGCTGCGATAGTGCTCGAGGCGCTCGGCGCGGTTGTAGCCATAAGAGAAGCCCATGCCCCGGCTTTCTTCCCAATCGTGACCGGCATTGCTCATGCCAGCGGTGTATTCGGTTGTGTAATAGCCGCCGTGGTGGTGGCGGGTCTCCTTGCCCCAACGGTCGTTGACGACGACACTGTTTTTGACGGGAGAGTCGTTGTAGAGCCAGGCGAGAATTTCAGGGCTGCGCCATTCGCTCGAGGGGAGATCCCATTCGCCATCGCTGAAGATGATGTCGGGCTTGTAGCGCGTTACCAGGTCTTTGAACTGCGGGATCATGTGCTGGTCGATGTAGCGTGGTTTGTCGGTGAGCCAGAGCGGGTTGTACCACTCGTAGAGCGAAAAATAATAGCCCATCTTGAGGCCTTTGTTGCGGACCGAAGTAGAGAGATCGCCGAGGATGTCGCGCCTGGGGCCGGTCTCGACGGCGTTCCAGGGACGGCCCCAGGTTTTGCTGGCTTCTTTGCTGGGCCACAAGGCGAAGCCCTCGTGATGCTTGGAAGTGAGGGCTACGTATTTGGCACCGGAGCGGGCGAAGACGTCGGCCCAATGGTCGGGGTCGAAGAGTTCGGCGCGGAATTGCGGGGCGAGATCCTGGTAGTTGAAGTTGGCGCCGTATTGCTTTTGATGGTAGGCCCAGGTGCCCGATTCAATGGGCTTGGCGCTGCCCTCTTTGCCGTTGGTCATCGCGTTCCAATACCATTCGGCGTAGGCGAGTTTGCCCGGAATGACTGGCGCGTAAGCGGGCACGGAGTAGACGCCCCAGTGGATGAAGATGCCGAATTTGGCTTCGTTAAACCAGGGCGGATTGGGACGCTTGTCGATGGAATCCCAAGTGGGTTGATAGGTTTGGGCAAGCAAGGTGGCGGTGAGCAAAAGAGCATGCATAGGTATTGCCATAATAAGCGAATATGAAGTACACCGGAATGGTATTGGGGCTGCTGTGTGCGGCGTTGTTGGCTGGCCAGGATTTCAAACGGACTGAAGATGTTGTTTATGGACGCAAGTTCGGGACGGCACTGACCATGGACGTGATTGAAGCGGCGAGGCCTAACGGGATCGGTATCATTTTTGTGGTGAGTGGAGGTTGGAGATCGAACCCCGCGAGCATT
>JBKJSR010000274.1:0-16918 GCA_046594355.1 Bryobacter sp. | reverse complement strand
CCAGTGCAGCCGGTAATGTAGCGTGATTGGCAGCGAGGTCGTAATAATCCATCGCCTTGGTGATGTAAAGGTAGGAGTTGGCGTCGAAGCGATCGACGAAACGGCTGCCACGATAGCGCAGGTAGCTTTCGACTTCAAATTCAGCGGAGAAGTCGAAAGAGAAACTTGCTTTGTCGCGGAGGCGGCGGCCAAACTTGGTGCGCATGGAGTCGTCACTCATATAGGTGATGTGACCGACCATGCGGGCGACGGAGAGTCCACGGCCGGGCTTGGAATTGTGCGAGTAGTAGTCGCCATCGTGGAATTCCGGGTCGGCCATGATTGCCTGACGGCCCACTTCGTTGAAGGCGATCTGCTGCGCGCCATGACGCGCCGTTGTCGCGATCGCCAGACAGCAGGCGACGTTGTCGGGGAAGGCAACAGTCCACTCGAGGGCCTGCATGCCGCCCATCGAGCCACCGGCGACGGCGAGGAGCTTTTCGATGCCGAGACTTTCGATGAGTGTTTTCTGAAGGCGCACCATGTCGCCGATCGTGATCATGGGAAAGTGCATGCCGTAAGGCTGTCCGGTCTTGGGATCGATGGAAGAGGGGCCAGTAGTACCGCGACAGCCACCGAGAACATTGGCGCAAATGACGAAGTACTTTGCGGTATCGAAGGCTTTGCCGGGACCGATCATGTTGTCCCACCAGCCGGACTGGCCATCTTCTTCGGAGATACCGGCGGCATGGGCGTCGCCGGTGAAGGCGTGGCAGATCAGGATGGCGTTGGTGCGTTCGGCGTTGAGTGCCCCGTAGGTCTGGTAGGCAACTTCCACCGGAGCGAGCATCGACCCGGCTTCGAGGGCAATCGAGTCGAAATGGGCGATTTGGGTAATCGCCTGAAGCGTAGTGCTGACGGGCGCGGGCATTAGAGTGCTCGTTTGAGTTTAACAGTGGTGCAGAGAAGGTATTTCGCAAGGAGAAAGGCGATAAGCGGCAAACGCGTGGTAAATTAGAAAAAATCCCCCCTTAAGGAGAAACCAAGGTTTGAACAATACCTTGCTCGCCCTGGAAGACGGCACAGTCTTCGAGGGCACAGCCTTTGGTGCGCCCGTAGACAAAGCGGGTGAAGTGGTTTTTAATACCTCACTCACCGGTTACCAAGAGATTTTTACCGATCCTTCCTATGCGGGTCAAATCGTCGTATTGACGAACCCGCAAATTGGCAACTATGGCACTAACGACGCCGACAATGAGGCTGGAAAGCCCTACATTGAAGGCCTGATTGTTCGCGAGTACTCTCCTGTGGCCAGCAACTGGCGCAGCGATGCGGACACCAGCGATTTTCTCGCCAGGCATGGCATTCCCGGCGTCACCGGAATCGACACCCGGACGCTAGTCCGCAAGCTGCGGATGGGCGGAGTGATGCGGGGCGCGATTTCATCGATTACGCTCGACCGCGACGAGTTAATCGAACGGGCGAGAAGTATTCCCCGCATGGCGGGCAGGGACCTGGCATCGTTAGTATCGACCGCGAAGAGCTACCAATGGCGGGGCGGGGTGAGCCCGGTTTCGGAGTCGGAAATCGTCAGTGCCGAGGTAGCGCCGCGCTTTAAGGTTGTAGCTTATGACTTTGGGATCAAGCGCAATATCCTGCGGCGGCTCGCTCACGTCGGTTGCGAGCTGACGGTTGTGCCCGCAGGGACGAGCGCCGAAGACGTGATGTCGCTGAAGCCCGATGGCGTGTTTCTCTCGAACGGCCCGGGAGACCCGGAGCCGCTGGCCTACCAGGCGGCGCAGATGCGGAAGCTGATGGGGAAGACGCCGATTTTCGGCATTTGCCTTGGTCATCAGATTCTCGGGCTGGCACTTGGGGGCAAGACCTTCAAGCTGAAATTTGGCCACCGCGGCGGCAATCATCCGGTACTGAACAAGATCACAAACAAGGTGGAGATTACAGCGCAGAACCATGGATTCGCCGTGGATCCGGATTCGCTGAATCAGAACGATATCGAACTGACCCACATCAATCTGAACGACAACACGCTGGAGGGATTGCGGCACAAGAATCTGCCGCTGTTCTGTGTGCAATATCATCCGGAGGCGGCACCCGGGCCGCACGATTCGCAATATCTCTTTGACGACTTCGTCCAGTTGATGGACGAGTGGAAGGGGAGCAAATAACCAATGCCTCGTAGAAACGACCTCAAGAAAATCATGATCGTAGGCTCCGGACCAATCGTAATTGGCCAGGCCTGCGAGTTCGACTATTCCGGAACGCAGGCTTGCAAAGCATTGCGTGAAGACGGCTATGAAGTGGTGTTGATCAATTCGAATCCGGCAACGATCATGACCGATCCGGAGCTGGCGGACTTCACCTACATCGAGCCGCTTACGGTTGAGTTTGCCACTGAAGTAATCCGGAAGGAGAGGCCGGATGCGTTGCTCTCGACCGTGGGCGGGCAGACGGGCCTGAACCTGTCGATCGCGCTTGCGGAAGCGGGTGTGCTTGAGCAGTATGGCGTCGAACTGATCGGCGCAAAAGTAGAGAGCATCAAGAAGGCGGAAGACCGCTTGTTGTTCAAGGACGCGATGAAGAAGATCGGCCTCGATCTACCGGAGTCGCAACTGATCACCAAAGTGGAAGACGGACTGGCCTTCGCGCAAAAGATCGGCTATCCGGTGATCCTGCGGCCGAGTTTCACGCTCGGTGGCACCGGCGGCGGCATTGCGTACAACACAGAAGAATTGATCGAAATTCTGGAACGCGGTCTCGACCTCTCGCCGGTGCATGAAGTGCTGGCCGACGAGAGCATGCTGGGCTGGAAAGAATTTGAGATGGAAGTGATTCGCGATCAGGCCGACAACGCGATCATCGTCTGCGCGATCGAAAATTTCGACCCGATGGGCGTACACACGGGCGACTCCATTACCGTGGCTCCGGCGCAGACGCTGACCGACCGCGAATACCAGATGATGCGCGATGCATCACTCGCCTGCCTGCGCGAGATTGGCGTGGATACGGGCGGGTCGAATGTGCAGTTTGCCATCAACCCCGCGAACGGCCGGATGATCATCATCGAGATGAATCCGCGGGTGAGCCGCAGTTCGGCGCTGGCATCGAAGGCGACGGGATTCCCGATTGCGAAGATCGCCGCGAAGCTGGCTGTAGGGTATCGCCTGGACGAGTTGAAGAACGATATTACCCGAGTGACACCGGCTTGTTTTGAGCCGACGATCGACTATGTGGTGGTAAAAATACCGCGCTTTCAATTTGAGAAATTTCCCGGTGCTTCGACTACGCTGGGCACGCAGATGAAAAGCGTGGGCGAGGTGATGTCGATTGGACGCACCTTCCGGCAAAGCCTGGGTAAGGCGATGCGTTCTCTCGAAACAGGCAGGAGCGAGAAGGCGGAAGTGTATGAAGAAGGCCTGATCCGGCAGCGTTTGATTACGCCGAACCCGGACCGTCTGAACTATGTGCGCTTTGCGTTTGAATGCGGCTGGTCGATTGAACAGGTGCAGGAATTGACGGCGATCGATCCGTGGTTTCTGCGTCAGGTGAAAGACGTTGTCGACGAAGAGCAGAGCCTGAAGGGGCGCAAGCTGGAAGATCTGGACGAGGCGACGCTGCGGCAGGCCAAGCGGGACGGCATCTCCGACGTGTACCTGGCGAAGGCGACAGGGACGACTGCGGATGAGGTTCGCGCCTATCGCAAGGAAAAGGGCGTGGTGGCTGTGTTCAATCGCGTGGATACTTGCGCGGCGGAATTCGAGAGCTTTACGCCTTACATGTATTCGAGCTACGAGAGCGAGTGCGAAGCAGCGCCTACTTCGCGCAAGAAAGTGATGATCCTCGGGTCTGGGCCGAACCGCATTGGACAAGGGATTGAGTTCGACTACTGCTGCTGCCATGCGGCTTATGCGCTGGGCGAGTTCGACCATGAGAGCATCATGGTGAATTGCAATCCGGAAACTGTTTCGACGGATTACGATACGTCGGACCGCTTGTACTTTGAGCCCTTGACGCTGGAAGAAGTGTTGAACGTTTACGACACCGAGAAGCCGGACGGGACGATTGTACAGTTTGGCGGGCAGACGCCGCTGAATCTTGCGATGAGTCTGAAACGGCATGGCGTGCCAATCATCGGTACGCAGCCGGAGAGCATCGATCTGGCCGAAGACCGCAAGCTTTTTGCCAAACTGCTTGACGACCTGGAAATTCCGTCGCCCGAGAATGGCACGGCGACGAGTATCGAAGAAGCTTGCGATGTGGCGCGGCGCATTGGCTATCCAGTGCTTTTGCGGCCCAGCTTTGTACTCGGCGGCCGGGCCATGGTGATCGCTTACGGCGAGGACATGGTGCGGCGCTACATGCAGGAGGCCGTCTCTTTTTCACAGGACCGGCCAGTGCTTGTGGATCGTTTTCTTGAGGACGCATTGGAAGTGGACGTCGATTGCCTGAGCGACAGCGACGATGTTTTGATTGCGGGAATCATGGAGCACATTGAAGAGGCGGGGATTCACTCGGGCGATTCCAGTTGTGTGTTGCCCCCCTATTCGCTGAATGAGGCGGAGCTGAAGACGATTGAGGAGTACACGGTGAAGCTGGCACGGGCACTGAAAGTAGTGGGCCTGATGAACGTGCAATATGCGATCAAGAACGGCAAGGTTTATGTGATCGAAGTGAATCCGCGGGCATCCCGTACCGTGCCGTATGTGAGTAAAGCGACCGGCATACCGCTGCCGAAGGTGGCAGTTGGATTGATGCTGGGCAAGACGCTGAAGGAGTTGAAGCATCTGACGGGCGGGCGCACCAGCGGCGTGCTAAGCGTTACGAAATACTTTGTGAAGAGCCCGGTGCTACCGTTTCATAAGTTTCCCGGTGTGGACCCCGTGCTTGGCCCGGAGATGAGATCGACGGGTGAAGTGATGGGTGTCGGTGAGACTTTTGGCGAGGCATTTGGGAAGGCGCAGTTGAGTGCGGGCGTGCCGCTGCCAGCCAGTGGCACCGTCTTTATCAGCGTGAATGACCGGCACAAAACCGAGGCTGTGGCGATTGCCGTAAAGCTGAAGGAATTCGGGTTTCAGTTTGTTGCCACTCGCGGCACGGCCAATGCGCTGAAGGCTGCCGGTGTTTCGTCGAAGATCGTTTATAAGGTGAACGAAGGACGGCCGAATGCGGTGGACCTGATGAAAACCGGGAGTGTGCAGTTGGCAATTTATACGACAATGGGCAGCGTAAGCTTTGGCGACGAGAAGGCGATACGACGGGCGGCGATCCAGTATCGTGTGCCGTGCATTACTACGATGTCGGCGGCGAAAGCGGCGGCGGAGGCAATGGAAGCCAAACAGACGACGCCAGCGCGCGTGTGGAGCTTGCAGGAGATTCATAAGAAGTAATATCGGGGGGCGAAGTTGTAGCCGCGAATTGTTAAATTTTCCATAACCATCACATTTGATTCAATTCTGCCGACGGCGGCTCGATAAGCTCTTCAGGTGGATCAATGAATGGACCCCGACTTTGAAGGAGACTACAGAATAATGAAGAAAATCCTGAGCATGACTCTTGGCATGGCCCTCGTATTCGGCATCGCGAGCTTTGCATCCGACGACAAGAAGAAAGATGACAAAAAGGAACATAAAGATCACAAGGGCGACAAGAAGAAAAAAGACCACTAAAAACTTCGCATCTTCCATTTGTTTTATGAGGAACACCCCGGCTTTCGCTGGGGTGTTCTTTTTGATTGCTGCCAAAGAGTTGGGTGGTTTGGATGGGTAACTCAAGAGAGTCCATTTTGATTCGCGCGTTTTTTTGGGGGAATCTCGATTGTTTTCAATCGTTTGATAAAAGGACTGACGAGACTGGCAGCGAGATGTGGCTATGTTGTCGGTGGCGGGAGAGTTCTGCTCTTTCCGCGCATTCAGCAATGAATTTCGAGGTTTTCATGACCGACAACGGTATGTTTCCGATCAATGATCTTTATGTGTTTCCGTCTTTTCAGACGAGGGATGATTACTTTAAGGCGACAGGCGAAGAGGCCCCCGACTGGGATCCGAATCGGCCTGTAAAGTCGTGGTTTGACCCTTCGGCTCGCAACACCAACAAGCGCACCTTTCTCTATGACGTGGTGCTCATGTACGACAAGAACGGGATGGTAATTCCCGACGAAAAAGGAGTTCCGCAGGTCGAGCAGCTTGCCCTATTGCGGGAAGAAGCCGCCCGGGTCAATATTCTGCCGCGTGAGCGAATGGTCGATTACGGTCCTGGCTCGAAGGTGGCTCCGATTCCGGTGCCTATGCGGGCGCTTAAGGCAGACGAGGAACTGATCTTCACGTTCGGCGGAGTGGTAGCCGTGCGTGTGAAGGGTGCCTTTAAGGCAACGGTCAATGCGTTTACCGTGAATGATCGGCAGTTGTTGGAAAAGATTGCCCAAAAGCTGGGTGTCGTCTAAGAGCTATTTTTTGGGATCAAGAAATAGTTTGATCTCGTAGAGCTTGCCGGTCTGGGCGATCGAGACACGGACCACTTTTACGACCGAATCCGCATCGTCGGCCGGCTTGGTTGTCGGCTTGTAAGTCACGATCAGGCTGGCTGATGTATCGCGGGGAACCATGCGTGGAGAAAGCTGAAAACTGAGCACATCGGACGGAGGTACATCGAGAGCCAAGCTCACGGTGCCGGGCATGCCGTTGGCAAAGTGGATCGTTTCCACTTTGGGTTCGCCCAGCGTGAAGTGCAGTTCCGTGCGGTCGGGCTTGACCATTGTGCGTAAAGCATCGAGATTGGGAATCTGTGTAACTTGCCCCGTCGGAACGAGAGGCGCTTCTCCTCCGGCTGGATTACTTTCCATTTGGCCAAAAGGAGTCTGGCGGGTTTGATTTTTCGGCTGGAACCAGAACCAAAGACCTTTTTCGAGCCGCCACCAAGTCTCGATGGGCTGCTTGACTTCCATGGACCCAACGCCCATAAGCGCCATGTTCACATCGACGTAAGTGACTACTTTTGCCGCCTTGCCTGCATCTGCGTAGAAGACCTTGTCTATCTTGTAGCCTTTGATTTTTTTCTTTGGCCAGGAGAAGAAATCGTCTTTGCTCTCTTCGGAAACATAAGCATCGCTTTGGCGGAATTTGCCGAGTGCGAAACCATCCCAAAATTTGCCGACGCGCGCCTTGAGGGCGGCTTCTTTTGCAGGAGAGACCTTGATTACCTCTTCTGCGCGGACGAGACCGCCGAGCAAGCAGAATGTCGCGAAACAAAGCCAAAAACGATGCATATTCAGTACGATCCTAACACTTATGGACGCGACAAACGGCAATCCGTTACCGGACGGGGACGTGAGTTCCTTCGCGAATTTCGTCCGTGGCGCGCTGGATGATGAGATCACCGGCGGAGAGTGGCCCCACCACTTCGACGAGTTCCCCGTGCAGAGCGCCTTTATGGACATTGACGTATTTGGTGAGGCCAGCCTCAATCCGGATCACAAAGCTTCGTTCCGTATTCGATGTAATTGCCGTCGCCGGAACCAGCAGCGTGACTTGACCGGATTTCGCCGGCCACTTTACTTCGGTGTACATGCCGGGGGCGAGTTTGGCTGTAGGGTTCATGACATCGAGCTCCACGGGCATGGTGCGGGTCTTCGGATCCATGACCCGAGAGATGCGGCCGATAGCGCCGGCAAAAGTCTCACCGGGGTAGCCGGAGACGGAAAAAGCGACTCGCTGTCCGGCCTTGACGCTGCCGATGTTCGTCTCTGGAACGGCCACTATGACACGGAGACGGTTGAGTTGGTCTACTCGCACAATGGGTCCAGCCTCGGGGCCGGCGAGGCCGCCGGGGTGGAGAATGCGTTCGGTGACAACGCCATCGAATGGAGCGGCGACGGTGAGATAAGACTCGAGATCCTTGAGCGCCTTGACCTGCGCATCGGCAGCGCTGCGGGAGAGCTGAATTGAATTGAGGGCGGCTTGCGAAGCGCGAACGGATTCTTCAGCCTGAACGATTTCGTTGGCTGAGATGGCACCTGGAGTCTGGCTTGCGGTCTTGAGCCTTGAGGCTGTGCTTTGCGCGGCTGCAATGCGGGCTTGAACCTCCGCCGCCTGAGCGGTTATGGACAAGGCGCGGGCCTGGGCTTCGGCGATCCGGGCGCTGAGCTCCGGGGCTGAAAGGCGGGCGATGAGTTGGCCCTTGCGAACAACGCTGCCTACATCGACGGCGATATTTTCGATATAACCTGCGACACGGGCAACGACAGCGGTGCTCTGATAAGGCAAAATTTCGGCGGTGAGAGCGACAATCCGGTCTACAGGTTTGGAAAGAACTTTGACGGTAGCGAGACTCTGGGCAAGAGTACAAGCGGGGATCAGAAGAGCGATGAGCCACTTCATGCTTTAGTCTCCTTATGGAAGATCGAATAGATTGCGGGAAGAATGAAAAGTGTCGCGGCAGTGGCAGCGATCAGCCCACCGATGACAGCGCGTCCGAGAGGCGCGGTTTGTTCTCCGCCCTCACCCATGCCCAGAGCCATCGGCAGCATGCCCGCAAGCATCGCGCATGCCGTCATCAGGATCGCCCTTAGCCTTGCGGCTCCGGCTTTGGCAATGCTGCCTTCCGCTTCGGCGAAACTCAGGTACAGGATTGCGTTGGCAATGGCGATGCCGAGCGCCATGATGGCTCCCAGGTAGCTCTGGATGTTGATCGTGGAACCGGTGAACCATAGCGCCAGCAAGGAGCCGCAGAGAATGGCGGGGGCGAGAAGGATCACAACCATCGCAAGGCGAAAGCTTTGGAAGGCTGCGGCGAGGAGGAGGAAAATACTTCCCGTAGCCAGGAGGAGCCCGACTTGGAGCCCGTCCACCGTCTCTTTGAGCGGGACGGCCTGACCGCGGATTTGTATCGTGATTCCTCGCGGCGCTTCTCCGGCGCGACGAACGGCGGCTTCAATTTCAGGAATTGCGCGGCCGAGGGTGATGGCGTGCAAATTGGCTGCGAGACTGATCAGCTTCTGCCCGTTGAAGCGTTCAATTACACCCATTGTCTTGCCATTCTTCATGGTGAGGATGTCGCCGGCCAAAGGTTGGGTGTTGCCCGGCTTTGCCAGCGAGAGCGCGGCGATGTCGTCGGTGGATCTCACTTTGTTGGGAGGGAGTTCCACTTGCACCTGGAAGGCATTACCGCTCGCGGGGTCGCGCCAGTAGTTGGGTTCGATGAAGCGGCTGGAACTGGTAGCCGCCACCAGACTTCGTGTCACGTCGGCGGTAGTCAGCCCATACTGGCCGGCGCGGTCCCGATTGATCTGGAGTTCCAGTGTTGGATAGTCGTTGGGTTGCTGGATCTGAAGGTCGCGGAGGAAGGGGAGCTTCTTCAGTTCCACTTCGAGCTTCTGCGCGAACTGATAGTCTGCGGCAAGGCTTGGGCCGACAACGCTGACATTGACCGGAGTGGAAGCGCCGAAGCTCATCACCTGACTGACGATGTCTCCACCCTCAAAGAGAATTTTCAATTGCGGCAGTTCTTTGGCGAGCCGGGCTCGAATGGCTTCTTGCGCTACGGCAGTGTCGAGTCTGACGCCGGGCTTGAGGGCGACGGTGAGCACCGCCTCGTGCGGGCCTGTCGTGAAGAGGTGGATCAAGTTCACCGGATAGCTCGATGCGTGCGCGCCAACAAAACTGGTGGTGATGGCGACTCGTTCGGGACCAAGAGTTTCGCGGATTAGCTCGAGTGCGCGGAGAGCCATGGGTTCGGTGCGCTCAATGCGGGTTCCTGTAGGGGCAAAGATGTGAAGGCGCAGTTGCCTGGCGGAGGAATTCGGAAAGATTTCAAGACCGAGCTGGGGCGGAACCAGCCAGAGAATGATCGCGCAAAGCAGAAAGTAAGCGGGGACCATTGCCCAGCGCAGCACAACCAGGCGTTCGACGAAATTGCGGTAGGCGGCACGGTAAGCGGGCTCGGGCCGGGGTTCATGCGGGCGCATCAGCTTTGCCGCGAGGACCGGAACAAGAGTGCTCGACAAGAGATACGAAGCAATCATCGAGAAGCCGACAGCCAGAGAGAGAGGGACGAAGAGCTGGCGGCCGGCACCGGTCATGAAAAAGGCCGGCACGAAGACTGCGAGGATGGAAACCATGCTCAGCAGCCGTGGAATGGCGGTGCGCTGGCAGGCGGCAAGAATGGCTTCGTTTGGACTGATCCCTTTTTGCATTTCGGAATGGATGTTCTCGATTTCGACCGTAGCCTCGTCGACAAGAACACCGACTGCGAGGGCGAGCCCGGCAAGGGTCATCAGGTTGATGGTTTGGCCCGTGGCCCAAAGAGCAATCAGGGCACTGAGGAGCGCAATCGGAATCGTGGCCACCACGATGATCGCCGAGCGCCAGTCGCGAAGGAACAAGAGCACCATGAGCCCGGTGAGGAGCGCCCCAAGGAGGCCTTCGTTCGTCAGGTTTTGCAGGGCGGATGCAACTGCGGGAGTCTGATCGAATTCCACCGAGACCTGAACGTCATCGGGTACGATTTTCTGAAAGCTGGGGAGGGCTTCGCGAACACGCTGCATGACTGCCAGAGTGGAGGCATCCGGGCGTTTGGTGATCGGGATGTAGACGGTACGCTTGCCGTTGACGTGGGCGTAGGCGGTGAGGATGTCGCTGCCATTTTCGACGGTGCCGATGTCGCGGAAGTAGACGGGAGTTCCCTGCCCCAGGCGGATGGGGGCGTTCGCCAGTTCACTCAAGTCGCCGCCGATCGTGGCATTGGTAGAAGCGATGCGGGTCAGGTCGCCAGTGCGGACGACACCGGAAGGCGCAACGACATTGGCAGTGGAAAGCGCGCGGATGGCTTCTTCGGGTGAGATGCGATACTGGCGGAGTTTTTCGGGATCGAGCCGGATCAGGATGGTGCGTTGCGCGCCGCCAAAGGGAGGAGGAGCGGATACGCCCTGCAGAGTTGCGAAAAGAGGACGCACGCGATTGAGAGCAAAATCCTGCATCTCGGCCGGCATGCGGGTCTGGCTTGAAAACACGAGTTGCCCGATGGCTACGCTTCCAGAATCAAAACGCGTGATGAAGGGCGGAACCGCACCAGGAGGCATGAAGGCGCGGGCGCGATTTGCATAGCCGACGACCTCGCTCATCGCGCCGCTCATGTTGGTGCCGGGATAGAAAGAAATCTTGATCAAGGCTGCGCCTTGCACGCTGCGGGACTCGATCTGTTTGACGCCACTGACGTAGAGCAGGTGGTACTCGTAGTAGTAAGTGGCAAAGCCGTCCATCTGCGCCGGGTCGAGACCACCGTAGGGTTGGGCAATGTAAATCGTGGGCTCACCGAGATCGGGAAAAATGTCGATGGGCATGCGCTTTACGGCGAAGAAAGCGACGATCAGGATCGCGAGCACCGCAACGAAGATGGTGACTGGGCGGCGGAGCGCAAACAGGACGAGGCGCATGATTTAGGGCTGCTCCGCTTTGGCGAGGAAGTCCGTTAGATCGCCTTGAGCGATCGCAAGGCCAAGCTGGGCGCGCCAGATGCCAAGACGAGCGAGGCTGTCGTCGATTTCTGTGGCAGTGAGCAGGCGCTGGGTATCTGCAACTTCAAGAATTGAGATGAGACCGGCCCGATAGCGGGCGGCGGCCTGCTCCTGGGCCTCGCGAGCCGACTTCAATTGAATTGGCGTGTTGCGGGCGAGCAGAGATGCAGTGTTGAGTTGAATCTGGGCCTTAAGCCGCTGAGTCTCGAGATCACGCAGGAGTTGTTCGTAGCGGGCCTGATCGGCGCGGCCGTGAGATGCTTCAATCTCCTTGCGCACACGGATGCCAGGCAAGTCCATCAGCGAGTAGGTTACGGTAAAGCCAACGCCCCAGTTGTAGATGTTCGGCCCAAGTCCACTGGCGGCACCACCAGTCGTGAAGTCGGGATTGGCACCAGTGCCTCGCGCATAGATCGTACTTTGGGTATTGAACTTCGGATAGTAGCTGCGTTCGAGGACCTTGAGCCGCGCACCGGATTCGTCCTTGGCCATGGCTTGTTCTAGAGCGGCAGGATGATCTTTAAGGTTGGCGTCGGTAGCCCCTGTTGGCACGAGATCGAGAAAGTGGTGCCGGGAAATTTGTACTTGCGCGGCGGGGATATTCAGCAATTGGGACAGACTCGCCCGGGCGATTTGTAAAGCTCCGTCCGCCTGAATCACCTGGCTGTCCATGGTGGCACGCTCGGCGTTGGTGCGTGAGATATCGACGCCAGGCCGAAGACCGCTATCGACAAGACTTTGAACCACTGGCTCGATAGTGGCGATGCGATCGCGGCCGACTTTAGCGGCACTGAGAGCCTGTTCCGCCGCCAGCACGGTGAGATAGGCATCGGCAGTCATGGCGGCCACTTCGAAGCGGGTTCGTTTAAGACTTGCTTGGGCACGTCTTTCCGCTGTTTCATTCACGGCAATCGTGGCACGCCGCAGACCGAAATCGAAGGGCTCCCAGGAGATCAGAAAGCCGATTGCCGTACCCCAGACATTGGTGCCGGCATTGGCGTCGAGCGGCGGACCCGAGATCGGAGAGATCACCTGCTGCTGGAGGAGCATGCCGTAAATATTGTTGCGTGTGGCGCGATTCATTTGCGCGATGGCGTCGGCTTTGGGCAGGTAGGCAAGGCGTGCGAGATTGATGCCGGCGGCGGCAGCTTTGATTTGCTCTTCGTTCACCCGCGTAGATGGGTACTGTTCGATGGCTTGTTGAACGGCTTGCGAAATCGTGAGGGTCTGTGCAGATGCCGATAGGACAAGTACCAAAAGCAGCCAGAGCATCAGGATTCCCTGGCAATTCCGCGCTTGCTGCCGCGCACGAAACAGGCGAGCTGATCTGCCAGGGGATGGGCAAATGCATCGAGTTGTCGGCAGGCTTCTTCCTTCTTGAGCGAACTGCGATAAAGGGTAAGGTAGCAACGCTTTACTGTAGCAATTTCCTCGTTTGTGAAGCCGGCGCGGCGAAGACCAACGAGGTTGACACCTTCCACGGCAACATCAAATTTCGAGTACAGAAAGAAGGGGGGCAAATCGGAATTCACACGCGTGTTGCCGCCGACCATGGCGAGTCGGCCGATCTTCGAGAACTGGTGAACAACCACGCCGCCGGAGATGAAAGCCTGGTCTTCGACTTCGACATAGCCGGCCAGCAGGGCGCAGCTTGCGACTACGATATGGCTGCCGAGCTGGCAATCGTGAGCTATGTGACCGGAAGTCATGATGAAATTGTGATCGCCAATCACGGTAGACGCTTCGGGTTTGGTGGCGCGGGAAATTGTGAAGTGTTCACGGATTTTGTTGTGGCCGCCGATGCGGAGATAGCTGCGCTCACCCTTGAAGTTCTTGTCGAGAGGATCGGTGCCGAGCACGACGGAGGCACTGATTTCATTGGCGTTTCCGAGGGTGGTCCAGCGTTTGATGTAGACATGGGGATCGAGGATACAGTCGCGGCCAAGCTCTACGTCCTGCTCGATGACGCAGTATTCGCCGATCACACAACCGGGGCCAACAATCGCTTCGGGGTGAACTCTGGCGGTGGGGGCCACACGCGCCCCCGGGTCTATGGGCATAAATAGATTATGCGTGTTCGTGAACTGGCTGAACGGTTGGGCCTTACTTTTGAAGGTGAAGGCGAGAATGAAATCGAAGGAGCGGCAGAGCTGGAAAGAGCTGGAGGCCGTGAAATCTCATTTGTCGCGGCGGGGAAATTCTGGAAGCTTGCCGAAGCGTCGGCCGCCGGCTGCCTGATCGTGACGATGGATTTCCCCTCGACTGGCAGGAGCCTGATTCGCGCCGTGGCGCCAAGAGCGGCATTCGCCGCGAGCTTGCGGATCCTGTACAAACAAGCGGGTGTCAGGCCCGGCGTTCATCCGGCGGCGGTACTTGAAGAGGGAGTCACGCTGGGTGCGGACGTTTATGTAGGACCGCATGTATCGATCGCGGCGGGGACGGAAATCGGCGATCGCACGCAAATCCATGCAGGCTGTGTGATTGGACGCAATGTAAAAATTGGCGCGGATAGCTTGTTGCATGCCCGCGTGACAGTCTACGAGGGCGTTGTTATCGGCGAGCGTGCGATTGTGCATTCGGGAGCAGTGATCGGGGCGGACGGCTTTGGGTTCGTTCCGGTAGACGGTGCGTGGCAGAAGTTTCCCCAGGTGGGGGATGTGAGAATCGGAAACGATGTCGAGATCGGTGCCAACACTTGCGTGGACCGGGCCGCGCTTGGCCTCACCTGGATTGGCGATGGCGTAAAGCTCGACAACATGGTACACATCGCGCACAATTGCCAGATTGGCGATCATGTGGTGATTGCGGCACAGACGGGGTTGTCAGGCGGAGTCGTCGTAGAAAATCAGGCGGTGATTGGCGGTCAGGTAGGAATCGGCGACAAAGCGCGGATTGAGAGCGGAGCTGTGCTGGGATCGGGCTGCGGAATCCTCAGTTCAAAAATTGTGCGTGCCGGGCAACCGGTTTGGGGTACGCCCGCGAGGCCGCTTAGAGAATACCTGGAGCAACTTGCTCTGGTAGCTCGACTTCCTCAAATGAAGGAAGAGCTTCGTCAAGTTCAGGCAACAGTGCGCGCTCTAGCGGAGCGGCTGGGACTTCCACAGCCATCTCCAGACGGGACGGATCGGACAGGCGAATAAAGATGGAGCCGGAGTTGCGGGCCACAATATTTTCGATGCATTCGATCGTCAGATTTGCGCCTGCGGGAAGATTGGCATCATCCCCCGTTGAGCCCTCGGCGTGAGCACGCAACAGAATGCCGCCGTCCGCAAGTACTGTGGTGGCAACATAAATTTCGGCACCCGGCTTGGCGACGGTACCAAAGAAGCGGCAAATGCCATGTACGAGATCGCGCCCCTGCTGATAATCCATCCAGGCGGGAGCACCAGACAATTCGAGATTGAAGTGGACGCGACGCGCATCATGATGCATCTGTTCGAGGACAAATTCGCTCAACATTTCATCAAGGTCAATCACTTCGGGCCTTGGTGCGGGTACTTCCGAAAGGGCCAGAGAGTCGCTCAAGATCCATCCGCTTTGCGCCACGAGATGGCGTAAGCGGGTGAGTTGCTCGAGCACGCACGGCTCCGCATGCGGGAGTGCGAGCTCCAGATAATAAGCAATGGATTCAATCGTGCTGAGAGGTTGTCTCAGCTCGTGAGCGAGATTGCAGAGTAGGTTTTCTTTGGATTGCGGCATCGACGAAAATTTTCAACTTGTGCCGGGGGAGCTTTCACAGTATACATAACTCAATGACTAGAAGAAGCGCGATTTTTATGTCGGCACCATTGTGGGCCCAAACCAGTACCAGATACCGGACGGCAATCATCGGCGCAGGCTGGTGGGGCAACAACATTTTGCGCTGCGCGATGGAAGCGGGCCAGTCGAAAGTTGTCGGCCTTTGCGACGTCGATGAGCGCGCTTTGATGGCCACTGCGGCTGAGGTGAAGAAGCTCACCGGTGATGAGCCAAAGCACTATCGCGACTACCGGGAAATGCTGGCCAAGGAGAAGCCGGAGATCTGCATTGTTGGTACTCCAGACCATTGGCATGCGCTACCGGCGATAGCGGCAATGAAGGCGGGCGCGCATGTTTATGTCGAGAAGCCGATCTGCCACACCTTGCGTGAGGGGAGCGCAATGGTGCGGACGGCGAGGGCTACGCAGCGGGTAGTGCAAGTAGGAACGCACCGTAGAATGTCGCCGCATTGCATCTCGGGCATGGAGTTTTTGAAGAGCGGCAAGGTGGGCAAGATTGGCATGGTGCGCACCTTCGTCGGCAGTGCTGGAGGGGCCGGCGTGAAGATTCCGGATACGGAGCCGCCCACGGAGCTCGATTGGGATGCCTGGTGTGGCCCGGCTCCGCTAAAGCCCTACAACAAGACGATTCACCCGCGTGGATTTCGGCAGCACATGGATTTCGCAAACGGCACTGTAGGGGATTGGGGAATCCACTGGTTTGACCAACTGCTCTGGTGGACCGAAGAGAAGTACCCGCGCAAGGTTTTCTCGAGTGGCGGCCGTTTTATCAGGCAAGACAACACGGATGCACCCGACACCTTGATCACGGCCTTTGAATTCGAGGGCTTTCGTTCCAACTGGGAGCATCGCCTCTATGCCAACAACAACGCCGAGAAGGCGGCGATCGGCTGCTACTTCTATGGCACCGAAGGAACCTTCCACATGGGTTGGCGGGACGGCTGGACATTTTTCCCGTCGGACGCAAATCAGCCCAATATCCACGTTGAACCACAACTGAATGCGCCAGATGGCCAGAACATACGCGAGTTGTGGAGAGACTTTCTCGACTCGATTGCAGCCAGGCGGTTGTCGGCTTGCGACATCGAGAAGGGGCACCGGGCGACGGCGATGAGCATGCTCGCGATTGCTTCGCTCAAGCATGGCAAGAGCCTCGACTGGGACGGCGAAAAGGAAGTCATCCTGCACGACCCCGCAGCCAACAAGCTGCTCGCAAGAGCCTACAGGAAGGGTTACGAGTACCCGAAGTAGGAGATGCCCGCGATTCCGGCGGCCCCCGCTTCTATACACTGCGCTTCGTTCGCAGGTGTGATTCCGCCAAGCGCGAGGATAGGAATGCGAACAGCCATTACGGCGTCGGTGAGAAGCTTTAGCCCGAGAGGGGGGCCGTAGCCGGGCTTGGATGCGCTCGAAAAAATTGGACTGAGGTAAGCGTAATCGGCACCTTCCTGTTCGGCGCGGCGCAGTTCATCGAGATCGTGGCAGGAGACGCCAATGATCAGGTTCTTCCCGAAACGCTGCTTGATCCGTTGCGGGGCAATGCGGTGTGACGGCAGATGGATTCCGTTTGTCTTGCCGCCGGGGCAGACGGAATCCATCTGCCGTCACACCGCATTGCCCCGCAACGGATCAAGCAGCGTTTCGGGAAGAACCTGAT
>JBKJSR010000205.1:0-10246 GCA_046594355.1 Bryobacter sp. | reverse complement strand
AGCAAAATTCAACCGGTACCCCACCGCGTTTTCAGATTTCCAAACCAGCCATCGCCAACTCTTTCCCGTAGCTCAACTCAAGACAGCAGCAGCTCCAGGTCTTCACGGCGGAGGTCGCGAATCAGGGCATTATCTTGACCTATGATGGCTGCGGCCAACTCCCGCTTGGTCTTTTGCAGTTCGAGTACTTTCTCTTCCACGGTATCGCGGGCGATCAGGCGGTAGGCAAAGACCGCCCGCTTCTGCCCGATGCGATGCGCCCGGTCTACCGCCTGTGCTTCGACGGCCGGGTTCCACCACGGGTCCAGCAGAAAAACGTACTCGGCGGCCGTCAGGTTCAAGCCCAGGCCGCCCGCCTTCAGACTGATCAGAAAGAGCTTGCAATCGGCGTCGTTCTGAAAGCGCTCCACCGGAGCCTGGCGGTCGCGGGTCCTGCCGTCAAGATACTCATACACTACTCCCTCGCTGTCCAGGCGGGCGCGCAAAATCTTCAGCATGCTGGTGAATTGCGAAAACACTAGAGCCTTGTGTCCCGCGCCGAGAACCTCGCGGAGCTGCTCCAGCAGCGCTTCCAGCTTGGCGCTTGCCTCTCCCGAGCGCTTGACGTCGATCAATCCGGGATGACAGGCCGCCTGGCGCAAGCGCAGCAAAGCTTCGAGCGCCATGATTTTGGATTTTGCCATGCCTTGCTTCGTGATCCGTTCAAGCAACGCATCGCGGTAGTGCTGACGCAGCTCGTTATAGAGCTTGCGCTGCGGCGGCTCCAGTTCGCAATACACGGTCTGCTCGGTTTTGGCGGGCAACTCTCGTACCACCTGGTCCTTGGTGCGGCGCAGGATAAACGGGCGCAACGCATGGGCCAGTAACTTGCGCGTATCTTCGTCGATCGCGCCGCTCGCACCGCTGGTCATCTTAAATACACTGGCCGCGCCCAGCATGCCAGGATTCAGAAACTCAAATAGCGACCAAAGCTCCCCAAGGTGGTTCTCGACCGGCGTGCCGCTCAGCGCCAGCCGATGCCGCCCGCGCCAGCGGCAATTCAAGGAACGGTGGAAAAAACCCAATCAAGGACGGGGACTACTTGCCTGGTGCCTTCGGTGAAAGCCGCGCGCAGATTTGCAGCGCTCATCCAACCCCAAGTTGTCAGGCATTCTTCATTCCTTCACTACGCGGCGTCCAAATTTAGACTCCAAATGGACTCCGGTGATGGCCACGAAGCAAAGTGAGGGCGCTAAGTCTTTGAGGGGATTTGGTGGACCTGATCGGGATCGAACCGATGACCTCTTCCATGCCATGGAAGCGCGCTCCCAGCTGCGCCACAGGCCCACATAACGAACACTTTTCCAATTATACAACAGGCAGTGGCTTAGTCCAACACCACTGCGCCAATACCTTTGATTTGATAGCGCGTCACTGGGCCTTTTACGCTCGCCGGATCAAACTTTCGGCCCATTTCGTGAGCTTCGTGCCTGGCATCGGCAATCGCCCGTTCTTTGCTCAACTCGATCTTCATCAGCGTGCCTTCGGCAATCGCGATCTTGCCGGCACTCTGCTTCGGGAACTCAATTTCGCCGTCGTTCACTTTGATGCGGATCAGCTTGCCGCTCGATTCATCCACCAGATTCATCCAGCAGCCCATCATCTGGCAGACTTCGGTGATCTTGCCTTTCACCGCGACCGTCTTGCCTAAAAACTTCCCGGGCTCCGCGTAGATCTTCTCGACACTAACCGGATCTTTCCCTGTCAGTGGCTTACCCAGCTTCAGCTCAGCGGCAGCCAGCAGGCTTGCTCCCAATGCAACAGCAGTCAAAATTCGTTTCATTACAATTTCACCTTGATCTCACTGGTTCTTCGACCGCGAGCCACTCTCTTTGGCATACCGCACCTTGGCGCCGTCGAGCTTTTTCCGTACCTTGGAAATTTCAACTTCGTCCTTGTCGCTGGGTGCTACTGCGGCCCATTCGGTGAGGCTGCGCTCCCAGGACGAAATCGCCTCTTTGAGCTTGCCCTGCTTGAAGAATACATCGGCCACATGGTCGTGTACCGTAGGGTCCTTGCTCGTCTTTTCGAGTGCCATCTGCAAGTACTTCGCCGCTTCATCGAGCTTGTCCAAACGATAGTAAGCCCAGCCGATACTGTCGAGATAAGCCCCATTGTGCGGATCCTGATCGAGTGCCTTCTGAATCATCGCCAGACCTTCCGCGACGCGCACGTTCTTATCCACCAGCATGTATCCGAGGTAGTTGAGCGCACCGGCGTTTGCCGGATCGATCTTCAGGATTTTCTGAAATTCAGCCTCGGCCGCTTCAAAATTCTTTTGCTTCTCGAGCATCGCGCCACGCAGGAAGTACACTGCTTCCTTCTCGTCCGGTGCGATCGACAGCTTCTCTGCGCTGTCTAGTGCCTTGCCCATTTCACTGTAGTTTTTGCCTTTTTCCCAAACCTGGGCGATCGAAAGATAAGTCTCCCGATCCTGCTTTCCGTCGAGCAGCATTGCGATCGCATCGGCGCCCTGCTGCGGCTTACCCATCTCGCTCAACAGCGTGCCCTTGAGCAATCGCAAGCGCCGGTCGCTCGGGGTTGCCTTCAGATATTCATCGACGGTTGCATCAGCCTTTGCGTAGTTCTTGGCCTGCCGGTAGGTCTCGACAACCTGAGCCTGCATCAAGGGCGTCGAGCCGGGCTCAAGTGCCATTGCTTCTTCAAAATGTTTCACCGCTTCGCCAAACTGGTCGTAGGTGCGCTCCATCACGCCCAGTCGTTCCAGCAGCGAAATGCGATTCGTTTTTTCTTGCGGCAAATAGCTCTTGCGCGTAGTGCTTTCGAGCATCTCCCGCATCAGTGCTAACGCTTCTGCCGTCTTTCCTTCCGCCTCAAGCAGGATTACATCGTTGAAGCGGACATCGAGATTTGTGCCGTCAAGCTCTCTTGCCTTGGAGGCAAAATCCCGCGCTTTCACATAATTCTTTTTCTGACGGTAAATCTGTGAGAGGCGCAGCATGCTGCCCAGGTCTTTAGGCTCATCCTCAACCAGTTCCTCATACACGCGAACCGCCTCATCGAGCTGATCGCTCATCACCAGGTTGTTGGCGAGCTGGCGCTTAATTTCAGGATTGCCTCCGCTCAGGTCGAGAGCTTTTTGCCAGGCTTTGGCGGCGTTGCGGAAGTCCTTCATCTGCTCGTAAGTCTCGGCCAGTTGCGCCAGACTACGGGGATTCGGATTCTTCGCGCTTGCTTTTTCAAGCATCGCCGCAGCTCCCGTCACATCACCAGCTTCAGCGGCGGCCATCGCCAGACCCGTGAGCGCATCCTCATTTTCCGGCTGCAGCTCAAGCACTCTCTTGTAAGCTTTTTCGCTCTGCGCACTGTCTTGCGCCACTTTGTTCAAGCGGCCAAGCATCACCCACGCATCCACATCGTTAGGCTCAACTTCGGAAACCTTCAGATACTGGTCGATTGCCTTGCGCACCATGTCTTCCCGGATCCTGTTGGCTTGCGGGTCTCCAATCAGGCGCGCATAAATCCGGCCCAAAATACGCCGGGCACTCAGATCGGTGGGGTTTGCCTTCAGGGCTGCTTCCGCTTCCGTTACGGCACGGTTACCGAGCCCTGCCTGTACGTAGAGATCGCTCAATTCCGTGCTCATGAATCCGGCCTTCGGGTCGGCCTTGATTGCGTTCTTGTAGTATTCAATCGCCGGGTTCAGGTATTCGCTCTTGTTGCCGGAAGACGCAGCCAGATCCGCGAAAATGTGCGCCATCGAGTAATTGAAATAAGCCGAACCCTTGTCAGTCCTGGACACGCCTGGTGTTGTTTTGGGGCTTGCTTCTTGCGCCCAGGCCGCATTGATGGAAAATACGACTAGGCTGAATGCCCAAAAATATCGAACTGACTTCTGCATTTAAATGGTCCTTCGCTGGAGGCGATCCCCGGTTTGTCTAACAGTATATCTCCGCTGCTGGTAATCGCCGGGCCGACAGCCAGCGGAAAATCCGCCCTGGCTCTCCATCTCGCACGCCGCTTCTCCGGCGAAATCGTCAATTGCGACTCGCTCCAGATCTATCGCGGAATGGACATTGGCACAGCCAAACCCAGCCTTGCCGAAAGACAAATTGTGCCTCACTATCTCTTTGACGCGCGAAACCCCGATCAGGTTTTTACCGCTGGAGAATACTCTCGCCTGGCGCGGCCCGTACTTCGTGAAATTGCCAATCGTCATCAATTACCTATCGTCACTGGAGGGGCGGGTTTTTACCTCAAAGCGTTGCTCGAAGGACTTTTCCCTGGTCCGCTGCGCTCCGAAGTCCTGCGCCGGCGACTCGAAGCTCTCGAATTGCGCCGCCCAGGTTCTCTGCATCGTGTCCTCAATTGCTGGGATGCCACAGCGGCTTTACGGATTCATTCAAACGATGGGAATAAGCTCATTCGCGCAATCGAGGTGATGGTTTTCGAGCGCCAGCCGCTGACTGAAGCCCACCGGAAACAGCGCGCCAAGCTGGACGGCTTTCGAATCCTCAAGCTGGGGCTGCACCCGCTGCGCACTGCATTGCGCGCCCGTATCGAATTGCGTAGCCGCCTCATGTTCGACGGCGGACTATTGAAAGAGGTCGAAGCTTTGCGCGGCGCGGGCTATGGCCCAAGCGCCAAAGCCATGGAATCTGTCGGCTATCGTCAGGCGCAAGCGGTGCTCGAACATACGATGAGCGTTGAGCAGGCAATCACCGATACGTCCATTCGCACTGCGCAATACTCCAAGCGGCAGATGACCTGGTTCCGGCGGGATTCCGAAATTGTCTGGTTGGAGGGCTTTGGCGACGACCCGTCCGTACTGGCCCGCGCCGAATCCCAGCTACAACAATTCCTTTCCCCCTCCATCGATTTTTCTTCCGGCTGACGGAACGATTTCAACTGGCCTTCGTACTTACAAGTGAACATCGCGGGAATCGAAAATCCAAAAAAACCCGGCGATGAATGACCTGGGGACAGATCAGATTCAGGAGAGAATACTATAATGACCAAGAAATTTATGCTCAGCTTTGCTGCCGCCGCACTAATGGTGGCTAGCGCTGCCGAAAAGCACAACATCACCCTTTTCCAGCCTTCTCTCGTAAACGGGACCGAACTGGCACCCGGCGATTACCGCATGGAACTGGATGGCGACAAGCTCGTCATTTCCAAGGGCAAACAGAAGATCGAAGCAAACGTCAAGACAGAACAGGCCGATTCCAAATTCGGCTCTACTTCCGTCCGTTATGCCAATGCCAACGGCAAGTTCACGGTGCAGGAAATTCGCCTTGGCGGCACCAACCGCAAGCTAATCCTCGCTCCCGCGCAAAACGGCCTCTAAGGCTGAAAGCACATTCGATCCCTCCGAAAGTTTGGCCGGTCTGCGCGCTCTGCTACGCTGATAGCGATGCGCCGCATATCGGCCCTTCTTTTATTTGCGGCCGCATTTCCTTTTCCGATCCTTGCCGACACCTGGCTTGTCGTACCCTTTTCCAACCAGACCCAAAAACCGGCTCTCGACTGGATTGGCGAATCCATTGCCGAATCCATCAGCGAAGCCCTCACACGCGAGGGGCTGCTGGTCGTCAATCGTGAGGCCCGCAAAGAAGGCGAAGCCCGCATGGCTCTCCGGGCAAATACTCCCTGGACGCGGGCCAGCATGCTCAAACTCGCCTCGGCCCTCGACGCCGACCACCTCGTTTTTGGGAACTACGAAGTGATCCCCGCTCAAGATCCCGCCGCCATGGGCACACTCAAGATCGCCACCGAGTCCATTAACGTGCGTGATTTTCGCCGCAGTGGCGCTTTCAGCGAGAGCGGTCCACTCGAAGAACTCGCCTCGCTGCAATCCCATCTCTCCTGGCAGGTGTTAAAGAATTCGGTTCCAAAGTCGGCACCGGGTGAAGAACAGTTCCGGCTGGCGCGCACGAATATCCGTGTCGATGCGGTCGAGAATTACGTTCGCGGCCTCCTCGCCTCGTCTCCGGAATCTCAGGAGCGGCTCTTCCAGCAGGCCCTCAAACTCGATACGCGCTACAGCCAGGCCGCCTTTCAATATGGCCGCTTGCTCCTGCGAAAGAACAATTTCCAGAGCGCGGCTCTCCAACTCGAAAAAGTACAGACCTGGGATCCCCACTATCGCGAAGCGAACTTTCTCCTCGGCCTCGTCAAGTTTCGTCAAAATGACTTTCGCGCCGCCGAGGCGGCATTCCAGCGTGTCAGCCGCGAGGTTCCGCTCAGCGAAGTATTCAATAATCTCGGCATTGCTCAGCTTCGTCTGGGTATGCCGGAGGCGCTGGAAAATCTTCGCCGCGCCCTCGAAGGCGACGACAAGGATCCTGTTTATCACTTCAATCTCGGGGTTGCACTCCTGCTCCGCGGTGCCTTCACTGAAGCGGCTACCCAATTCCGCGCGACGCTCGACCGCGATCCCGGCGATCAGGACGCTACCAAGTTCCTTGGCCGCAGTCTCCGCCCGCTGGCTGGAATCCCCGCAAAGGCAGAACTTTTTGGAAGTGAACGGCTCAAGCTCGACTTTCAGGAAGCCGCCTACCAGCAACTCAAGGCTCTGATCGGCCCACCAAAAAAATGAGCCGGTCTTTCGACCGGCCCTGGATTGCGATTTGCCAACTGGCAGATCTTAGTAGCGATAGTGATCCGACTTGTAAGGGCCTTCCACCGGTACGCCGATGTAGTCGGCCTGTTCCTTGGTGAGCGTCGTCAATTTGACGCCGATCTTCTCAAGGTGCAAACGCGCAACCTCTTCATCGAGGTACTTAGGCAGGATGTACACGCCAACCGCGTACTCGTCCTTTTTCTTCCACAGATCGATCTGCGCCAGTGTTTGGTTGGCGAAGCTGTTGGACATCACAAAGCTCGGGTGACCGGTCGCGCAACCGAGGTTTACCAGACGGCCTTCAGCCAGCATGTAAATGCTGTTGCCCGTGGGGAAGGTGTACTTGTCCACTTGCGGCTTGATGTTCAGACGAACAATGGCAGCGTCCTCATTCATCTTGTCCACTTGGATCTCGTTGTCAAAGTGGCCGATGTTGCAAACGATGGCCTGATCTTTCATGTGGCGCATGTGCTCGAGAGTGATCACATCCACGTTGCCGGTAGTCGTTACATAGATGTCGCCGAGGCCCAGGGTCTCTTCTAGTGTCGTGACCTGAAAACCTTCCATCGCCGCCTGCAATGCATTGATCGGATCGACTTCCGTTACGATGACGCGCGAGCCCATGCCACGCAGCGATTGCGCGGAACCCTTGCCCACATCGCCATAACCGCAAACCACGGCAACTTTGCCGGCGAGCATCACGTCGGTTGCGCGCTTGATTCCGTCGGCCAGGCTCTCGCGGCAGCCGTACAGATTGTCGAACTTCGACTTCGTCACCGAATCGTTGACGTTGATCGCGGGCACCAGCAGCTTGCCGTCCTGCAGCATTTTGTACAAACGATGAACGCCGGTGGTGGTCTCTTCGCTGACACCCTTCCACTCGGCAATGATCGGATGCCAGAAATTCTTGTCCTCGGCATAAACCTTCTTGAGCAGGTCCTTGATCACTTTCTCTTCGTGTGAACCAGAAGCGCTATTCACCCAGTCGGAACCGTTCTCGAGTTCAAAGCCCTTGTGCAGCAGCAGCGTGACATCGCCGCCGTCGTCGATCACAAGCTGCGGGCCGAGCCCCTTGCCGTGCTGGATCGCCTTCAGCGTGCAATCCCAATACTCTTCCAGCGATTCGCCCTTCCAGGCAAATACAGGTACACCGGCTACGGCAATCGCCGCTGCCGCGTGGTCCTGCGTCGAGAAAATGTTACAGCTCGCCCAGCGCACTTCCGCGCCCAGGTCTACCATCGTCTCGATGAGAACGGCAGTCTGGATCGTCATGTGCAGCGATCCAGTGATGCGAACGCCGTTGAGCGGCTTCTCTTCGGCATACTTGCCACGTATAGACATCAAGCCTGGCATTTCATGCTCGGCGATATCAATCTCTTTGCGTCCCCACTCGGCAAGGCCGAGGTCGGCGACTTTGTATTCTGTCGCGATTTTGCTTTTGGTAGCAGACATGCCTAAAGCATAACACGACTTTTGTACTCATCATGATTTATTGATACACTGCAAGTTCGCTTCCATGGCCAACCTTCTCAAGTCCCTCAAATTGCTCGGCGACGAATCCCGCCTTCGCCTCTTGCGCCTCCTTGCGCAAGAGCAACTCAGCGTCGCCGAACTACAGGAAATTCTCGGCATGGGGCAGAGCCGTATCTCGATGGCACTCGCGCAACTCAAGCAGGCCGGGCTGGTCGACCTCCGCAAGATTGGTCAAAAGCATCTGTACCGATACACCGGTGACGCCACCGTCACGCGGCTCATCGAACAGACAACACCCGAGCTTCCTGAGGCAGGCGACGACGATACCGGCCTCGGCCTGACACTCAAGAAGCGCAAAGACCGCGTGCGCGCTTACTTCGATGAACTCGCCGGGCGCTTTGGCCGCCATTATGTTCCGGGCCGATCCTGGAAGGCTCTCGCCGAAGTGCTCCTCAAACTGCTGCCTCCCATGCGCATTGTCGATATCGGCGCGGGCGAAGGCACTCTATCTCTGCTGCTTGCACAAGGCGCGGAACGCGTCATCGCCGTAGACAATTCCGAACAGATGATTGCCTACGGAAGGGAAGCTGCCGCGAAGGCCGGCGTGAAGAATCTTGAGTACCGGCTGGGTGATCTCGAAGAGCTTCCGCTCGAAGATTGCTCGGTGGATCTGGCCCTCTTTAGCCAAAGTCTCCACCACGCCATCCACCCGCAAAACGCAATCAAGGACGCCTATCGGGTCTTGCGCCCAGGCGGCAAACTCTTCATCCTCGATCTCAATCGCCACAATTTCGAAGAAGCCCGCGAACTCTACGCAGATCTCTGGCTCGGCTTCTCGCAAGTCGAACTCTCCGGCATGTTGAAGAAGGCCCGCTTTCGTGCGATGGATGTGTCCGTCGTGCATCGGGAAGAAGAATCGCCCTACTTTGAGACGATACTCGCCACCGCCGAAAAGCCAAATTAGCCACCGGTTGCCTTGTTTGCAAAATGCATGTTTGTGCAGTGGCAGGGCCAATCTATCGGCGGGTTATCGCTCCTCGGGCTCAACCGATGAAGACCTGCACATACAAGCGTGCGTGCCCCCGAAGTCACCCGCGTAGGCGCAATTGCAGCCGCGCAGTCTACATCCCCCGCAGGCTACTAAACTGGCACGCCTTCAACAATAAACACGAGGCTATGGGTTGGAATGACTCGTCCCAGCTCAAAGCCGGAGGCGGCGAACAACTTGGCAAAGTCCCCCGCTGTCCGCTCCCGGCCACCCGTCATCGCAAGCATGTTGATGTCCATGAACTTGCCTGGGTCTGGCACATTCGCCGGACCGACCGTAATCTCAAGCAGCAGCAATCTCCCATGCAAAGGGATCACCTTTCGAATGTTCTTCAGAATCGTGATCGACTTCGCGTCGTCCCAATCGTGAATGATGTTCTTCGCTGTATAGACATCCGCGCCCGCCACCACGCTCTCAAAGAAGTTGCCTGCCACAGTCGAAGCGCGCTCAGTCAAACCGGCTGCCGCAAAACGCTCCTTGGCCCCTTCAATGACATAGTCTTGATCAAACAAGATGCCATTTACTCCTGGATGAGCTTTCAGGATTGCCTCCACTTGTGTTCCATGCCCGCCGGCCACATCACACACGCACTTGTAATTGCCAAACTCGAACGAAGCGGCGATCGTGTCGTCCGACTGTCTGCTGAAGTTGGTCATCGCCTTATCGAAAATGGCGGCCCGGTCCGGATTGTTGCGGTAATGAGCCCAGATGTCCTCTCCCTCCGCCAGGTCCGTAGCAATGCCGCCGTGCCGGACAACGTCAATCAGCTTGCTCCAAGCATTCCAGTGTTCTCCAAACATCGCCATACGCACCATGCTGCGCATGCTGTCGGGCCGTTCTTCGCATAGGAGCGCGCTCACGGGCGTGAGTTGAAATTGCTGCTCCGGCAATTCCACAAACAATCCTACCGAGGCCAGCATTCGCATTACCCGGTACAGCTCATCCTCGCGGGTTCCGGTAGCTGCGGCCAACTGCCCCGCGTTTTTGGGGCCGTCTTTCAGCAAATCAGCCACCCCAAGCTCGGCCGCAATCCCGGTACACTTGGACACCCACACGCCCGTGAGCATCTGAAACAAAAGTTGGTTTGGATTCATTTCGGTCAT
>JBKJSR010000136.1:0-2635 GCA_046594355.1 Bryobacter sp. | reverse complement strand
ATAGGGCGGCAGGTAGCGGATTTCGGCCCCGGCAGCCGCAATGAGCTGGCGAACCCCATCGACCTTGTGGGCGGACAAGTTGTCCATCACGACGATGTGCCCGGGCTTTAGTAGAGGGCATAGTCCGTGCTCCAGGTATGCCAGAAATACGTCGCCGTCGGTGGGCGCTTCAATGGTCATCGAAGCAACCCATCCGTTGAGGCTAATCGCTCCCAACAAGGTCAGAGTGCGCCAACTGCCCGGTGCGCTGTCCGGCACACGTTCCCCGGATGGTCCGCGCCCATAGCGCCGGATCATTTCCGTAGTTGTGCCGCTTTCATCAAGGAAGATGATGTTTTCCGCAGATTCCCGGCTGATCCAGGTCCGGAACTCAGCCCGCAGATTCTGGACCCTTTCGCTGTCTTGTTCCGTGGCATGGAGAGTTTTTTTTGAAGCACAACCCCAATCTCTTCACGTTGCTCCAGAGCCAGCCGATGCTGATCTCCAACTTCTTTTCCTGAAACAGCCGCTCCTTCAGTTCGGCGAGTGTCCGGTCCGCTTGCGCGGCCACCGCCGCTTGTAGAAATCCATCGATCTCCGGCGTCACCTTGCTTTTGCGTCCGCGCTTCGCCCCTGTCGGCCGCTCCATCTTGCCGCTCAGGCTATAGGCGGCCAATATCTTCTTCGTCCGACTCAAACTGACGCAAAACCGCTTGGCTAGATCTTCGAGCGTACCCTCACCCTGTTCGCGTGTCTCCGGCACTTATCTAGACTGAAAAATCATCGCCAGCGGTTATAACACTCCGTTTCTTCGCCGCCCAAACTATTTTGGAAGGAACGAATCATCCTGAGTGGCCGCAAAGAGCCTTTGGTTTACCAGTTTGTGTAGGAGCCATCCGGACGCCGCAGCATGGGAGTAAGTTGATACGCCTCAGTAAAGTCGCCGATTAACTGGAGTTGCGAAGTATCTACTTCGACGCCCAGCCCAGGACGATCATTCGGCCATAACTTGCCGTTCCTCAAATCGTAACTTTGGTTCAAATAGGGCCAGGGACGCGTGCCGCCCATTACCATTTCCATCAATACGGGACCCGAAAATACCGCCGAACAATGTACCATCGCGGCTTCTGAAATCGGTCCGGTGAAGTGCGGCACCAATCCCACATAGTGGGTCTCGCAGATGCCGGCAATTTTCTGGAATTCTGTGATACCACCCACATTCGGGATGGTTGCGCGAGCATAATCGATCAAATGATTTTCGATCAACTCGTTCCAATCCCACTTTGGCCCGAACTGCTCGCCTACCGCGATCGGGACTTTTACTTGACCGCGGAGGGTGCGGTAGATGCCGGGATTTTCGCTGCGTACCAGGTCCTCGACGAAGTATGGACGGAGCGGTTCGATCAGGTTTGCCAGAGTGATCGCGTCGGGCATGTCGAGTTCTGTGTGAAAGTCGATGCACCAGGAGCCGTCTTTGCCGACGCCCTCGCGTACCTGCTGGGAAAGCTCGTAAACGCGCTTGACGCTTTCAAAGCGGTCGACTGTCGGACCGCGGCTATCGGTAGAAATACGGTAGGCGCGGAAGCCGGCATCGACGCAGGCCTTGGCCACCTCTTTGGGTGTGCCTTGTGCGGGGAAGCCAGTTGAATAACACTCCACATGGTCACGGGATTGGCCTCCGAGTAACTGATAGACAGGCACGCCGAGCGCCTTGCCCTTAAGATCCCACAGGGCAACGTCGAGTGCGCCCAGAGCATGCGCTTTTTCTCGTCCGGCGGGATAGAAATAGGCTCGGTACATCGATTGCCAGAGCTTGTCGGTGCGGAAGGGGTCCTGGCCGATGAGCAAGCCGGCGCACTGTTCCATCGTGTCGTGCGAGCCGCCTTCTCCAACGCCGATCAGACCGGAATCCGTCTCGACCAGAACTACGTTGGTGCTCTGGTTGAAGAGCGGCTGGCGGGTGTTGGGACGACCGGCGGCATCGGTGGGAGTTCGGTAGTAGCGGATGCGCTTGATCTTAGTCTTGGGGAGGCCTGCGGCGTCGGCGCGGTCGGCTAGGGAAGCGGTGCCGGCGGCGGCGAGGAAGGTGTTGAGAAAGGCGCGGCGGTTCATGATTCGCCTCATCGTATCAGGATGGTGGGGGGCCGGATGGCTGGATCACGAACGGGTTGCGGGAACGACGCGCAGCCGTCCGCCGGTTATGCGGTCCACAACAGCGAGTCCGAAGTGAGTGGCGCACTAAACCCGATTGCCGATACCGACCAATCCGCGATCTTAGGCGGTGCAAACAGATGAAGTTTGCGCTCACTCAAATCGAAACAGCCGAAGCCGCCTACTCCGGTGTGGCCTTCTCCGTCATAGAAATTCTTGTCAAAACACAATCGTCCATCCTGCTGCCACCAAGGCCCAATCGAATCCTCAATTTCAATTCCCGGACGGACCTAGCAGACTTTCACACGCCTGGGACGCACGGCGGCAAACTGATCATAAGTAGTATGCGGTAGTGGAGGGATCGCACGCGGAGGGAGCATTTTTTCTTTCGATGTCTCCTTCGGTACCCTTAGAAATTTTGACGCGACCTATCCATGGCCGCGCATCCGCCGCGCTGAGAGTCGCCGCCGACAACCACCTCGCCGCGTGGGCTCGGGAAAATACG
>JBKJSR010000097.1:0-28399 GCA_046594355.1 Bryobacter sp. | reverse complement strand
TGAATTGGAGCAACTCGTAGAAACTGCTTCTGTCACTCCACAGCCTGTGAGAGCAGTGGAGTTGCCGCCAAACGTGATCCGCATCCGGCTCATGCCTGACACAAGCCGCACATCCGCCAAGCCGGAAGCGGTTAGGGAAGCTGGCAAGGACCTCGAATCCTCAGCATCGCCTGTCGCGGAGGCTGACGGGAAAGAAGTTGCGAAGTCCGACTTTGAAAGCTTGATGGATCAGCTTGTCACCGAGTTTGATGCTTCACCTAACAATCGGGAAAGTGCGGCTGCAATTGAAGCGCTCGCGCTTGTGGTGGGTGCCCAGACTCCGGCCGTGGCTCAAGGACAGCACTCTCCCGCCGCCCTCAACCAATGGCTGGAGCGCAATCAAACGCTCAGCGGTTTGGTAGTCTGCATCGGTATCAACGATTACCTGAATCTCGACGAAATTCTCGGGGAAAAGGCTGCTGGAAATCTTCTCACTTCTGTCGAAGGCCTCATACAATCCCTGGCCGGAGAGAGCGGTTTTCGCGCACGGAAAAGCGATGACGAATTTGTTCTCATCTACCCGAATTTAGCCGGTGCGCGGGCGCAACAGCGTTTGAGTGAAATCTCGGAACAGCTCTGGGACTATCAACTGCAAACACTGGGAACCTACAGCTTCGTTTTCTCCTGGGGGGCGTCCGAAGCGCAGCATCAACCGCTAGCTGAAGCGATGGCAACGGCATCGGAGAACATGGCGGAAACCCGCAACAGCCGCAAATCCGCATCTGCGGATCGCAGCGGCCATCAACGCGTTACTGCTTGATCTCAGCCTCAATCGCTTCCAGCTCTTTCGCCGCATCGACATATTTTCCTTGTCCCATCAAGTCCTTGTAACGGCGCAAACGGCCGCGGACTTTGTCCACGCGAGGGTCGGATGATAAACGTACCGGCGCTGAGTCGGCGCGAACCGGGGAAACATTCGCCGCGCCTGGGAGGGCGGCCACCTCGGTAGTCGGCCTCGATCCAAGCTGCGCCAACGCCTCCGCATAAGTGTCCCCATAGCCAATCATGTTCCCCAATCCAACTGCGACTTTCTTCAACTCCGGCATCGGTGCGTTGCTGGCCTGAATATAAATCGGCTCGACATAGAGGAACTGTTCGCCCATTGGAAGTACCAGCATTTGTCCTTTGATCACTTTGCTCCCCTGCTGATTCCAGAGAGTCAGATCCTTGGAAATGGTTTGGTCCTGATTGATGCGGGCGGCAATCTGCATTGGGCCATAAATGAGTTCCTGCTTCGATAGCCGCAGCACCTCAAGCTCGCCAAGACGAGTGCCGTCGCAGCGGGCCGCCATGAGTCCAATCAAATTCTGCTTATTTCGCGGCGTAAAGGTCGTGAGCAGCAAAAATTCCGGCTTGGTCTCGCCAGGCAGCGTCGCCATCAAATAAGTCGGACGAACCGAACCGGGTTGACCATCCATACCATCGGAAGTCTTTGCCAGATCCCAAGGGTCTTCGCGGTTGTAAAAGGCTTGGGGATTTTTCATATGATAGGTGCGATACATCTCCGCCTGCACCCGGAAAATCCCCTCCGGATAGCGTGCGTGCTCCCGCAGGTCCGCGGGCATTTCCGCTTTCGGGCGGAACAGCTTCGGAAAGATCTTCCGATAAGAGGCAAGTATTGGGTCGGCCTCGTCCCAGGCATAGAGAGTGATGGCACCGTCGTAGGCGTCTACCGTCGCCTTTACGCTGTTGCGCATATAATTAACGCGCCCGAAACCGGTGGAGACAGTACGCGAGTATGGATGCATGGAGTGGGCGGTGTAGCCATCGATCATCCAGACTAAGCGCCCATCCTTGGCGACCACCATGTAAGGATCTTCGTCCCAAACAACGAATTCGGCGAGCTTGTCGACGCGCTTTGCGACATTGCGATGAATCAGCATGCGCGACTCGGCCGTGAGGTAATCGGTGAGCAGGATATTGTAGTCTCCCTCCGCCACTGCGGCAGCCAATCGCATCAGGAAACCATTGATCGGAATGCCGCCCCGGCCTTCGTACTTGCTATGAACATTTTCGTTTCCGGAAGGGTAATTGAATTCAGGTTGCGCGGTACGCACAAAGACCGGCTCATGAACCGCTTCGCCGTAATAGAGCTCGGGCCGCGTCACCTTGGGGGCATTCGCCTTGGAAACCAGCGGCGCGTCCTTGATCATCAGCTCGGGCAAGCCATCGGGAGTAATGCGGTTGGCTTCCGCCATCACCAGGCCGTATCCATGCGTGTAAATAAAGTGTGGATTGATCCATCGGCTGCGTGCGTCGGGAAGTTGGCGCACGTCCAGTTCCCGCGGGCTCAACATCACTTGGCGAAGCTGTCCATCCGAACCCAGGTAGCGGTCTACATCCGTGTCCGCGAACACATAATAAGGGCGCAAGGCCTGGATTTGGGTGATGGTGTCGTGGAATGCCTGCCAATCCCACAGCCTTACGTTGTCGAGCAGCGCCTGATGTTTTGCCGGATCGAAGTTGCCGGAAATGCGCGCTGGAAAATCGCGTTCTTTCAATTCCGCCGCAAGGCCAAAGGCAGTTCGCGTCGCGTTGATGTGGCGCTCGATATAAGGCTGTTGTAAGGAGATTTCGTTGGGGCGAACACTCAATGCATTCACGACACGCGGCACAATTCCGGTGGCGACATAGACCAGCACAATCAAGCCAACGGCATAACCGATACGGCGCATAAGAACAAGCAGCGCTCCAAAAACACAAGCGGCGACCAGCCCCCAGAGCATGGGAAGAACGATATTGACATCCACATAGTCGGCCCCGACAAGAAATCCATGATCCTCGAATAAAACATCGTAGCGGCTCAGGTAAGCGCGACCGGCGAGCAGGAGAAAAAAGATTGCGACTGCAATCCGGATCGAGGTTCCATTGAGGGCATCCCTGAAATCGAGACCGCGAAGGTCGATGCCTTCTTCGTTCTGCAGACGGGACAAACGGTCGCGCAAGCTATCGAATCGATTGGTGACCCAATAGACGATGAAGCCAACCACCAGAATCCCTTGCACGTAACTGAGCAGCATTTCGTAAAAGGGCAGTTGGAAGAAATAGAATCCGATTGGCAGGCCAAAGACCGGGTCGCGCCAACTCTCGCTGGTCGCGCCAGTAGAACCGTAGTAGCGGACGACGGTCCAGTTGTCGATTAGCATCGCGCCGAGCGCAAGGGACGCAACGAAGCCGACTAAAATTTTCCACCAGCGAAAAGTAGCAAGTGAGTTTCTGCTGGCGCGGGAATACAGAAGCCACAGGATGGGGAAACATAGCAGGCCGGCGGCCAGACTCGGTAGCCACCCATAGAGCAGTAGTTGCCCCCATGTCTCGGTCTGTCCTACTTCCTTCCACCAGGCAAAATCAATCCAGGTGCGGGCGACGGTGCGGGCACTGAGAACAACCAGAAAGAGGGCCAGCAACCAGCCACCGAGGCCAAAGCCTCCTGACTTCTTTTCAGTGCGGCGACTGGGGAATTCGTCGAGATCGATGATGTCGGGTCTTGGCATTTCCATTCCACCATGACACAGATTCATCCTGTTCGTTCATCGGGCAAGGATTGCCGGTCCAGACAATGGCATAGCGCCGATTGGAATTGAGGATTGTCTGGATCGGCTTAAACTCGGAATAGATGAGCAAATTCAATCGAGTCGCCGCAGCGATGGTTGTGAGTGTTCCGCTCCTATTGATTGGCGCGCTGCTTTTCCTGGTCAAGCCCGATCACCTGAAGCCAGTGGTCGAGAAACAGTTGAGTGCGGCGCTGCGCAGACCAGTCAGCGTTGAGTCGTTGAGCTTCCAGATCCTTCCCCCCAAATTCAACGCTACCGGGCTCGTGATTGGCGATGACCCGGCTTTCTCAAACGCCGCCTTTGTCAAGGCCAAATCGCTTGAGCTAGTTCCAAAGCTATTGCCACTACTGACGGGCCGGCTTGCGATTGAGTCGATCCGCGTGTTTGAGCCTGAGTTGGAGCTGATTCGAAATGAAGCAGGCAAATGGAACTTCGAATCGATAGCAGAAAAATCCCAATCGAAGCCGACCGGAGCATTGCGTCTGGAGAAATTGCTTGTAGACGGTGCTCGTGTCGGAGTCAGGCAGCCACAGGCGGCCAGGCAGGAATATTCGCGTTTGTCGGCAGAGGTCCGTAATTTTGAAGAAGGCAAACCCTTTCAGTTAAAACTCTCAGCGAAGCTGCCCGATGGGGAAGCAGTTGCTATAGAAGGGACACTCACTCACAGCGGAGCCTCGACATCCTTCAACAAAACGACTTTTGCTCTCGCCTCGCTAAAAGGATCGCTCGAAGGAGGCGTCGTCAGCGGCGTTTTGAATTTGCACGTTGAAATTCCGAAAGCCCCAATCGCCGACCTTGCACCACTCTTTCTCCCAAAAGATATGCGGGTGAAGGGAGACCTGATCGCCAGTATTCAAGTGACTGGGACCAAGGAGAAACCGGCTCTCAATGGCCGACTTGACTTGTCGGGCTTTGAAGTATCCGGTGCCGGAATCAAGCAACCCGTCAAGACGGCGAAACTCGGAATCGCGTTAAGCCCGGCGCGCATTACGCTCGAACCTGCGAGCATCGCCAGCGGCTCCACCCAGTTGCAAACTTTCGGGGTGATAACGAACTACGCGACAAAGCCAGTGCTGGAGGCAACTTTGCTCGCCCCGAACTCTCAATTGCCCGAATTGCTGGCGATTGCCCAGGCGTATGGAATTTCTTCGCTTGCCGGGATCACCGCCACTGGACAATCCAGCCTGCAAATCAGAGTTCACGGGCCAATCCAGGGTACTCAACCGTTTGAGATCGCCGGCTCGGGCTCGCTAAGCAATGCGAACATACAACTGCCGTCGCTGACCAAGCCGCTGATTGTGAATCACACCGCCTTCCGCTTCGAATCGAATTCAGCTTCATTGAGCAACATAGACGCACAGCTTGCGGGTACCAAGCTGAAGGGCAGTCTCAAAATCGGCAATTTTGCCCGCCCAGCGGTTGGCTTTGCTCTCGTCGCCGACAAAGCCTCTGTCGACGAACTGCGCAGCTTGTTGCGACAAACGGAAGACAAGAAGCGCCGGGAGCCAACGCAATTGACGGCCGAGGGTACGCTTGAGATTGGAGCATTGCAAGTGGCTGAACTTACGCTCACGCAACTGAGCAGCCGCGCAATCTATCGCGATGGCCACCTCGTACTTAGCCCTCTGAACGCCTTGATTTACGGTGGGCGTCATACAGGATCGATGGACATGGATTTGAGCTCCGCTGTACCAGTTTATTCGCTGAATTCAAAACTGGAGAAGGTTGAGTCGAGCCAGTTTCTCGCTGCAACAACCGCGCTCAAAGGCATCGTGAGCGGTCCATTCTCCGCAAATCTAAACCTGAAATTTTCTCCAGCCGACTCAGTGCAGTTGGCAAGAAGCCTCAACGGAAACATCGCGCTGAAGTTTGACCAGGGTAGAATCGCGAGTTTCAATCTGACCAATGAACTGGCGAGTGTAGCGAAGTTTCTTGGGTTCCCGACAGGAGGTGAACGATACACGCAGTTTCTTGGCATGACCGGTGATTTATCGGTCGTCAATGGCGCAGCGTCCACTCAAAACCTGAAACTCAATTTGGCTAATCTCACCGCCGCACTCTCTGGAAGTATGAATTTGGCCGATCAGACGCTCGACCTCAAGTTGCTGAGCATTCTCGACAAAAAATTTTCCGAGCAAGTCGGTGGTAATCGGATCGGTGGGTTTCTGACGGCTGCGCTTGCAAATTCGTCAGGAAACCTGATGATTCCGGCACGAATCCGGGGAACCTTTTCAAAACCGGTAATTGCTCCGGATCCCGAGGCGATCGCAAAAATGAAATTGCAATCTTTCAACCCCAAAGATCCGAAGCAAATGATGGACAGCGTGAATTCGATACTCGACCTGTTTAAAAAGCCAAAGCCCTAGCGGTCTTCCTTGACGTGAATCGTTTCCATCGTCATGGGCATGCGCATGTTTGCGATCTCCTCGATTTTGTAATCCGCCGGTGGCTCAAACAGGCTTCTGGATGGCTCGCCGGTTCGAATATTGGATAGGCGGGTAGTGGTCTCTCCCAGCCTTGGATCCGAGTGCCTGGTCAGGAGGATGGCTTTGAGCCGATCACTATACCAAGTCTCGGTAACAACCTCAATGGCGCGTTCGTTTCCCGCTTCTCCAGCAGGTATGGTCATCTTCATCCGGGTGCCCTTGGCTGAAAGACCTTCCATGTCGCGGGTGCCCAGATCCTCTTTCTTCATCTGCGCATCCCCGTCCAGTACAATGACCTTCTCCGTGTGGATTGTTCGAGACATCGGCCCCGATTCGACGCCAAACTTACGGTGTACGACAACATCGTGTTCGACTCGCGATGCGGCAGCAGTTGCAATCCTGAAGTTCATCGAAGCATCCGACTTCGACTTCATTGCAACCTTCCTTTTGGCATCCAGCGAATAATGCACTTTCGCGATGGGATCGTTAATAAACACGCTGACCAGCGGCGATTCAGTTTGCCCCACGGGACCGAGCCCCTGAATGGTAGATTCGTGCCGGCTGCGACCTTCGCTATCCCGCGCAAAGCTGCTCTTGTTCGACCGGACAATCCGGTTACCGTCGGCAAGAGTCTGTACCGTCTCCGTTACAGAATCCGCCGAATAGGGCGCACCCTTAACCATTTCCCCGCCGGCACGGTTGATAAACATGAAGGTCTTCTCTGCCCCCGGGCCAGGGGGAGGGATTCGTTCATTGAAGATCAAAACATCTTGTTGGCCGAAGGCAAGGACTGCAGCGAGAGTCAGTGAATAGATGGTTTTCATAAAGTTATTCTGCTTTCTAAAACGTTTGTTTGAGTGATTGAGCTTATTCATTGGCCACGACGCGAACGGCTCGAGCCATACCGTCGTCGCCCAAAAGTACTTCCGCCGTCATCCTTGGACTGACCGCCTGATTGGGTGCCAGCACTCCAAGTGCAGCGAGCCGCTCGCCGCTCACGTTAATCCGCAGTAACTGAAGAAGCCGCGGTTCGGGGAGCATTCGGGTTTCCGCCAGTGCGACAAAGCCGGTCAACAGTTCCGTCCGCCGCGCTCTGCGTTTGGGCAAGCGGCGCTCGGGCGGAGGCACGGGGGAGATCACTGGGGGCAGTTCATAGGTAAGAACAGGATAGCGGCAAGACATGCCGCTGCAGCCAGCCCGATCCAGGCAAAGGTCTTACGCTGTCTTTTTCTAGCGGACTCCCGCTGGATCAAAGCCTCAAAATCAATCGCTGGCGCATTGGGCAGTTGATCGCGATATTCCTTCAGCAATGAATCGAGTTTCATCCCTGTCCTCCTTCAAATTCTATGAGGCGCAATTTCAATTGTTGTTTCGCGCGATTCAGGCGCGATCTCACTATACCGAGCGGAATCCCAAGAGCGGACGCCGCATCCTCATAGCTGAACTCTTCCATCCCGCACAAGACAACCACTTCGCGGTAATGCTCCGGAAGCCCCAGGATCGCCCCTCTGACTGCGGCGACGCGCTGCTCCCGCTCAAGATGCACCAGTAGTTCTTCATCGACAGCTCCATCCTCTTCCAGCGCCTCTTCACGTTCTGATCGGCGAGCGGAGCGCAAGCGATTGCGCACCATCCCATAAAGCAGGGCAACAGCGCTCCCCCACCTTGAGTCAAACTGCGCCGCCTCCGCCGCCCTGGATTCAGAGCCGGAAAATGCCAAGCCAAAGCGGAAAAGCCGTGGATGATAACTGGCATAGAGGCTGGGGATGTCCGGAACAGATTCAACCGGGATGGATTGGGCGATCACCACTGCATGTAATGGACGCGGCAGTTCGGAATAGTTCCCAAACATTTCAGGAACGGAGCAACTCCATCGCCTGAGCAAAGAGTTGATCGGCGCGCGATTCGTCGCGGCTCTCAACGGCCACGCGCAGTATAGGCTCCGTATTCGAGGCGCGCAAGTGAATCCAGCCATCGGCGAGATTCAGCTTCAACCCATCGGTACGCTCCAGTTGCGCACTGGGGTGATTCTTCTCCATAGCGAGCATCAGCCCACCCAGCTTGCCATGGCTAAACTGCACTTTCCCGCTCCTTCGATAGAAGCGTGGAAGGGCGCGATCCACCTCGCTCAGCGTCTTGCCTTCCGCTGCCAGACGATCCAGCAGCAGCGCCATTGCGGTGTAGCTATCGCGGCAGAGGTGCGTGCCCGAAAAGATCACGCCACCGCTTGAGCCCTCTCCGCCAATCAGAGCTTTGACGGCGCGCATCCGCTCCACAACATTTGCTTCGCCCACTGCCGTGCGGTAGACCCTACGGCCAAACTTGGCCGCAACTTCATCGACAACATTCGAAGTAGTGAGGTTCACAGCCACGTCCCCCGGTGCGCGAGCCAAAGCTGCCTCAATTGCCAGCGCCAGCACATCGTCGTTGTCGATCATCACGCCCAGTTCATTACACACAGCCAGGCGATCTCCATCCGGATCCTGACCGAAACCAATGTCGCAACTCTGCGCCTTCACCAGCGCCATCAATTCGCCGAGCGATTCCGGCTTCGGCTCGGCCTCACGCGGAAAAGCTTTGGATGGATCTACATGGATGGCATGAAGATCACAACCCAGAATTTCCCGGAGAAACCAGACGCTCATTAGCGAGCCGGCACCATTCACGCCATCGAGACCCACACGGAATTTGCGGGCGCGAATGCGCTCGACGTCAATGTGTTTAAGAATCCGGTTCACATGGCGATTCCATGGTGTAGCTTCGTCCACCGTAAGCCCGGGCATTTCCTCATTCGTCGCTTCTTTGAAGTCGCCCTGGTGAAACAGATCGAGCAATTCCGTGCGCTCGTAATGGTTGAAGAAGAGCCCCTCTCCATTGAAGAGCTTGAGCGCATTGTACTCGGCTGGATTGTGCGAAGCAGTTACTCCAATTCCCCCAACTGCACCGGTCTCGGCAATGTATATCTGCATGGTGGGTGTGGTCTGCACTCCTACACGCACCACTTCGCAACCGGCGGCAAGCAGGCCACAGGCGACGGCATGTTCAATCATCGGCCCTGTGAAGCGTGTATCCCGGCCCAGCACAACCCGGCCCCGACCCACATAAGCCCCAAAGGCCTGGGCAAAATCGGCGGCGAGCAGTGGCGTTAGAAATTCACCCACCACTCCGCGTATTCCAGACACCCCGATCTTGAGATTATGTTCACGCATAGCTGCGCACCGTATCGAGAAGATTTGTCATGAGACTCTCCACACTTCCTTCGCGCATCTCGGCGATCACTCGCACTACAGGCTCTGTATTTGAAACACGCACATGAAACCAGCCATTTTCAATATCGACGCGAAGCCCATCCTGTGTATCCATACGAGACCCGCTCCAATGATCTTCCAGGTGCGTCATCATTTCGGGGATCCGCTTCGCCTCCAGCTTCACCTCTACCTTGCGCATGTCATAACGCGGCATATTCGCCAGCACCTTCTTCAGGCTCGACTTTTCTTTCTTGAGGTGACTTGCAAGCGCAAGCAAACTTGCGATGCCATCGTAGACGAAACGGAACTCGGGCAGCATCACCGCCCCAGTGCCCTCGCCGGCGATCGCGATCCCTTCCGCCGGATACATCGACAGGGCATCCATCGCATGTTGTCTTCCCACGGGAACCCGCAGAACCTTCGCGCCGTACTTTGCCGCTACGTCGTCCACGACCGAAGTGGTCGACAGATTCGTGATCACCATCCGGCCCGGCTGCCGCTTCAGTTGATACTCCGCCAGAAGCGGCAGAATCATCTCTTCGCTCACCACTTCGCCATCCCCGCAGCAAACGGCAATGCGGTCGCTATCCATATCGAAAAGCACTCCCAGATCGCCGCCAATCGCCTGCACTACTGGCGCGAGTTGCAAGCCAACCGTTCGTGCATTCGTGTTCGGAGTATGCGCAAAGGCTTTGGGCTCAAGCGTCGCATTGATCATCGTGATATCGAGCGGATGACGCTCCTTGAGGCGCTTCAAAATCAAACTCGAAAGTCCCGATGAGCAATCGGCGACAATTCGCAATCCTTGCAGGTCGCGAACATCAAACACGCGCTCCAGATCATTGATGTAAGCTTCAATCGCCTCATCGTCGAAGTGCAGCCGTCCCACTTGTGTCCAGTCTTTAAAATCGAACTTGCGCAGATGATAGATATCCAGCAACTCGGACGCCTCACCACTGGACAGGTAAGTGCCATTCGATCCGAGAAACTTAAGCGCATTCCACTCTGCATTGTTGTGCGAAGCGCCAATCGAGATGCCCCCCGCCGCATTCGTGCGCTGGATGGCATGCTGCAAGACCGGAGTGGAAGCGAGCCCCAAATCGATCACATCCCGTCCACTGGCGAGTAACGAAGCTACGATGCCTTCGCGCAGCATCACGCTGGAAGCGCGCGGGTCGCGAGCAATCAAAACCGGATCGGTGCGATCGAGAAGAACACTGAATGCAGCGGCGAATTCGAGTGCATGATGAGCTCTGAGTCCCGGGCCCACAATTCCTCGAACGCCGACCGTACTAATGCGCAGAGAATTGGCCATTGCGATCTACTTGACCAGCTTGATCGTGCCAAAAGCCTCGGGCGTGTGGTTGTTCAAACGCCCGGTCGGAATCCATGCCACCATTTTCCGGTCCGGTGGCGGCCCCTGGAAGCGATAGAAATTGCCCCGCAGCAAAGTGCCTGGTTTGATCTTTTGCGAGGTCACACTCGCCAATGGAATCTGAAATTCGCCATACCAGACTTTGGTCTTTGCATCGATGCGCGCCTTGACAACCATCTTGCTGTCCCACTTCCAGCCACCTTCCGGACGCGCCTGCTTTGTGTCGATATCGAGATCCACCCATTCCCCTTGGGGGCTCACCTGATACTCGCGATATTGATGGATGTTGTTGAAATCCGCACCAAGAAAGATCTCCGCCACATCATGCTCCCAGAGCTTATTGGTTTCCTGAATGGCGTTTGGATTCGGCAACAGATAAAGCTCTTCGTAAGGACAGCTCATCAGGACGTATAAATTTTTACCGGTCCAGCGGGCGCGAATTTCGGTACGGTTGCTCTTTAACTCCTTACCAAGATTATTTTTGGTTGCGAGCACGGGGGCTGTATCCTTCCAGAATTGCGAATCGGGATCGGCCGTCAAAACCACGTCTTTGGCGGCGAATTTGACTTCCATCTGGTCGGCGGCCACGACGGGAAGGGCCATTAGTAGTACAAGTCCAAGTTTGTTCATGCTCTCTCAATATAATTGAAGACTATGGTTCACCGGCTACTTTTGACGCTAATGCCCGCACTGATGCTTGCTCAGGCCAAGCTGCCAGATTGGGTAAGTGTACAGGCGAACATTCCCTACTCCACGCACAAGGAAACAGTGCTCGACGTCTATCAGTCGAGGCGCAGTCCGTCAAAAAGCGAGCCGCGAGTTGGCGTCCTCGTGATCCACGGGGGTGGATGGGTAGGTGGCAAGAAAGACAATGTATTCGAAAGACTGTGCCTGCCCTTCCTCGAGAAAGGCTTCGTGGTAGCCAATGTAGAGTACCGGCTCGCAGGCGCTTCACTAGCACCGGCGGCAGTGGAGGATGTGCTTCAGGCTGCCAAATGGTTCCGATCCAACGCCGCAAAATTTGGCGTGAGCAAGAAACGGATTATCGTTACCGGCGATTCGGCCGGAGGGCATCTCGCCCTGATGGTTGGGCTCACACCCAAGAAAGCGAAACTCGGCCCGACAGGCAAGATAGCCGCAGTCGTGAATTTTTATGGCATCACCGACGTACAGGATCAACTCGAGGGAGAACACATGCGCAATTATGCCGTCACCTGGCTTCCGGAATCTCTTCCTGATCGGCAGGAACTCGCCCGCCGCGTCTCACCCGTCTCATGGGTGAGAAAAAAACTTCCTCCGGTCCTTACGATCCACGGCGATTCCGATCCGATTGTTCCTTATGAACACGGGGTGGATATCACCAAGGAATTGCGCAATGCTGGATGTGACGCTGAAATGATTCCTGTCCGCCAGGGAGGGCACGGTAACTTCACTCCCAGGCAATTCGCCGACATATATGCGCAAATCTTCGAGTTCCTTGCGCGACGAAAGATCCAATAAATGACCCGTCGTCAATTCACAACTATGCCACTCCTTTCCACCGCGCTCGCCGCTGCAAACGACATCAAGCTTGGCATCGACTTGTTCAGCGTCCGTAGCCAAGGCTGGACTGCCTTCGAGCATCTCGACTACGCCGCGAAGCTTGGTGCAAAAGTCGTGCATTTTTCCGAGATCCGCTTTCTCGGCTCGCTCGAAGACGACCATGTCAAAAAAGTGTCCGCGCATGCAAAGAAACTCGGCATCGAGCTCGAGATCGGCATGCGTTCCGTTTGTCCTACTTCAGCTCTCTTCGACCCCAAACAAGGCAGTGCAGAGGAGCAGTTGAAAAAGGTAATCCACGCCGCGCATTTGTCCGACTCTCGCCTTGTCCGCTGTTTTCTTGGCTCCATGGCCGACCGTCAAGGCAGCGTCCCCCTCGAAGCACACATTGAAAATACAGCCAGGACACTCCGCGCCTGCAAAAGCTTTGCCCAGGATCACAACATAAAAATTGCCGTCGAGAACCACGCCGGCGACATGCAGGCGCGCGAACTTCGTGGACTGATCGAACTTGCAGGCAAGGATTTTGTTGGTGCTGTAATCGATACCGGCAATCCCGTTTGGGCGCTTGAAGATCCACACCTCACGCTCGAAACGCTAGCCCCGTACATTCTGACGAGCCATGTCCGCGACTCCTACCTTTGGAAAACTCCCGAAGGCATTGCAGTGCAGTGGACCCGCATGGGCGAAGGCAACGTGGATATCTCCCGCTGGGTCGCGCGATATCGCGAGCTATGCCCTGGCAAGTCCTTATCTATGGAAATCATCGTCACGGGCGCACGCAAATTCCAGGTCTTCGAAACTAAATTCTGGGACGCTTACCGCAATACTCCCGCTTGGGAGTTTGCACGGTTTATAGCGATTGCCGAAAAAGGAACAGTCCGGCCCGACCCGCCAAAACTCGATAAGGAAGCGTCGGTCGCCAAAGAGCGGCAGGACCTCGAAGCCAGCATCGACTACACCAGGAAATTACTCGCATGAAACTTACGCCAATCGCACTCTTCGCCGCTCTGAGCGTTCAGGCAGCCATCGTCCCCGAGGTCCGCGTTCTCATCAACAATAAGGATCTCGCCGCCGCCGAGAAGCTGATCGAGGCCCAACGCGCGGGCGGCCCGTGGACACCCGAATTGATTGAGGCGCAATCCTGGCTGGGGCGCGGTGCCTTGTTTGCAAAACAGTACGACAAGGCTCTCGCCTATGCGGCTCAGACGCGCAAACTATCGCTCGAAGCCCTCAAGTCGCGAAAGCTCGACTACGAGAAAAGGCTCCCCATCGGCTTCGGCGCGTCTATGGAAGTAGAGGGTCAGGCCCTCGCGGCAAAGGGGCAATTGAGCGAGGCAATTGCATTCCTGAACCGGGAAGTAAAAACCTATTGGGCCACCTCCATCCGCACCCGAATCCAAAAGAACATCAACCTGCTTTCACTTGAAGGCAAACGCGCTCCTGCCCTCGAGTTGAAAGAAATGATCGGGCCCAATCCCGCCGTGTCGCTGGCGAAACTCAAAGGCAAACCCGTTCTGCTTTTCTTTTGGGCGCATTGGTGTGCGGACTGCAAAGCACAGGGACCCATCCTCACCGAACTTCTCGCCAAGTACGGCAAGAAAGGCTTGACGGTAATTGGCCCAACCCAGCGCTACGGTTATGTCGCTGGGGGCGATGACGCCACTCCGGCAGCGGAGAAATCTTATATCGCCACTGTCTACGCAAAATCCTACGCTGCAATCCCGGGAATGTCAGCGCCATTGAGCGAAGAAAATTTTCGCATGTACGGATCCTCCACGACGCCTACCCTGGTTTTGATCGACAAGACCGGAATCGTCAGAATGTACAATCCCGGCTCGCTCACCATGGAGCAACTCACCGCAAAGATCGAGCCGCTGCTCTAGGCGCAGCATCGGGTCGGTCGCCCGCATCGGCGGCGTGGTTGTAGAACGTTTCCATTGCCAGTCGCGAAAGCTCGTTGCAGTAGTGGCTGAATCAGTTGGTTGGGGGAGTGCAAGTCAAAGATGCGGAGCGGGAGCTTTAACGCTTTTTGGTAGGGATGGGGGCGGGGAGTTCTTTTTGTAGCAGGATCTGGACTTGGGGGACCAGGTTGTTGAAGCTGTCGAGCAACGCCGAAGCGATTACTTTGCCTTCGTTTGTCGTTCCCCAGCCGCCTAGTGCCGCGCCGCCTAAAGAGCCGATGATGATGCCGCCGGCTCCTAGATCTGTGGCGCTGGCGCTGCCGGTAGAGCTGGCGACTTGTTCGCTCGTTTCGTTGTCCGTCAGGAAGAGCACCGTTTGTGCTTCTTTGAAATGGACGTTGCCGAGGAGGCCGGAGAATTCGCCGATGACCGGGAGGCGGGAGACCAGGCCGCCGAAGGTGTCGCCGGCATTTTTTTCGCTGAAGACGACGCTCGTGAGCATTGAGTATTGGGCTTCGATTACCTGACGCTTGCGGATCGTTTGATCCTTGCGGAGCATGCCGGTGTTTTCGAGTTCCTGTTCGCGCTTGGCGGCTTCGATGCCAGCGCTGCGATCAACGACGCGGAAGCAGCCGGATTGCTGCATCATCAAACGCATCAACTGGAGCGGCGAGGGGAGCGCGTAGCGGGACATGTAGGCGTAGCCGGCGGGGTCTTCGACCAGCGCAACCGTTGCGATGGGGGCTGTGCAGCGGAGGAGGTCTTTAGCGGCGTTCTTTGCGCCAGCACTGCCCCCGGAACCGGAAATTTCACTGCCTCCCTGCCCTTTTTCGATTTGACGGCAGGAAATCAGGAGGGTGAACAGCAGGAAGAGAACTGGATAACGCACTCTTATGTGATAACACTCCACTGGCTGCCGATCTGGTGGGCGACGGCTCGCTGGTTGCTGTTGCCGAGCTGGTTGAAAAGGCGTTCGATTGGTTCGTTTGGTGGTTCGCTGCTGAGGACGAAGGTCTGGTGGTGGACCGGCATGATGCGTTCCGCGTTGGCCCAATCGGCCAGTTGGATGGCTTGTTCGGGGGTGCAGTGGTTGGCGATCCAAGGGTTGTAAGCGCCGATGGGCATGATGGCGAGGTCGATGGGTTTTGCGGTGCGGATTTCGCGAAAAAGATTGGTGTGGGCAGTGTCTCCGGAGAAGAGGACTTTGTAGTTCCCCGCCTCGATGAGATAGCCGTTGTAGCCGCGGTAGGAATCGTTGCGGACGCGAGCGCCCCAGTGTTTGACTTCGATGGCGCGGATATTGGCGGGTCCGACTTGAGTGCGCTCGCGCCAGCCGAGTTCCTTTACGGATTGCCAGAGGGCAGGGTTGAGGAGGTCTTGGGTTTGCCTTGCGCAGACGATGGGGATGTTTTTGCTTGCGAGAGCGTTGAGTGAGGGCAAATCCCAATGGTCGAAGTGGGCGTGGGAGAGCAGGATGAGATCAATTTTTGGGAGCTGCCCGATGGTGAGAGCCGGCGCGACGAGGCGTTTGGGGCCGAGGGTTCCGAGGATGAGATCGATGCCGCAGCGAGGGCTGAAGACGGGGTCGGTCAGGATTGTGAAGCCATCGATCTGGATGAGGGTTGTCGAGTGTCCAAGCCAGGCGGCATGGAGGCCTTTGGGCTGCCAGGTGGCAGGTTGGGGATGGAGTACGGCGTCTGCGACGGGAGTGAAGATTTCTTTGGCGAACTGCCGCCAGAAGATTGGAGACTGACGATAGACGGCGTGCGCGCTGAGGCCGAGTGCGCCAGCCGCGACGGACTTGAAGATGGTGCGGCGACTAATAGCCAAAGCGTTCTTCCTTCCAGGGGTCGCCGTGCATGTGATAGCCGTTGCGCTCCCAAAAGCCGGCGCGGTCTTCGGCGAGGAGTTCGAGTCCGCCGAGCCACTTGGCGCTCTTCCATGCGTAGAGCTGGGGGACGATGAGGCGGGCGGGTCCGCCGTGTTCGAGGGTGAGCGGCTGGCCGTCGTGGTGGGTAGCGACGAGGGCGTCGGAAGTGAGGAAATCGGTGAGGGGGAGGTTGGTGGTCCAGCCGAAATCGTAGCCGAGGGCGCTGACGAATTTTGCCTCAGGTTTGGGGCCACCGGCGAGTTCGAGAAGAGTTGCGACCGCGACGCCGGACCAAGTGTTATCGAGGCGGGACCAGCGGGTGACGCAGTGGAAATCGGAGAAGACTTCCGTGCGGGGGAGAGCCAGGAATTCTTCCCAGGTGAGGGAGACTTCCTTCTCGACCAGGCCAAAGATGTCGAGACGCCACTTGGACATGTCGATGGGAGGTGGGGGACCGCTGGCGTCGAGGACAGGCCACTTGACGGTTTGGCTTTGACCGGGCGGGATGCGTTGCTCGCGCCGGGTATCGGGAGAAATGATCATTCAGGTAGTTCGATGAGCTGGAGGGTTCATTGGATGTCGGTAAATGCAAAGAGGGGCATTGGAGGGATACCCCTAAGGGCGAACAGTACTAATAGTCCTACGAAACTTGAAATTATTGAGATCATTTACACACATTTTCCACTATCATGAGGATGCGTTATATACGTGCGTTTCGAATGGAACTCGTGCTTTGCCTGACAGTTTGCCTGATGGGACTGGATGGGGCCGATGGAAAAGCGAAGTTTGTCGGTGGGACGCTGACGGAGTTTAAGCCGGGCCAAGATGGCCAACTGGTGATGGATCAACCGGATGCGATGACATTCGGGATCAAGCAGAAGCACGTGAGGATTACCTACGCGCAAGTTCGATCGCTCGAATATGGGCAAAAAGTGGACCGGAGGTATCTGGAGGCGGTGTTGCTTTCGCCCTTGTTCTTATTGAGCAAGAAGCGCGACCACTTTCTTACGATTCACTATAAGGACGAAAAAGGGAACGATCAGGCGCTTGTTTTGCGTCTGCCGAAATCGGCGGTACGGCCGATGCTGGCGAGTCTGGAAGCACGGACTGGATTGAAGGTACAGGTACAAGACGATGAAGCCCGGAAGGCGTTCCGCAGCTAAGCAATTGCTGCTTGGGTTTGGGTGGTCGGGGTTTGCAGCCGCGGCGGCGGAGATGCCCGCTCCGGCGGCAGTGCCTCCGGCGGCGACAACGGCAGCGACAACGGCAGCGACAACGGAGCAGACGCCGGTGCGGCTGGAAGTCCCAGTGAATCCAATCGATGAGGGACTGACGCAATTGTTGCGGATCCGCCGGTTGCATGTGCAGGAACTGAGCGGGGGCGAGGCGGCAAATCAGATCCGGGACATGATCATCGCGGCGTTGCAGACGGCGGGATTCTTTGCGGTGACTGAGAACGCGGAGCGGGCGGATGCGTTTTTGAAGGGGACGGCCGAGGATCTGGTGTTCAACGAACAGTTTTCATCTCACGAGAGTTTGGGGGTGAGGAGTGGATTAAATACGGGGCGAGGAGCGTTGAATGGAAGAGGTTCAGAACGGGCTGGGGCGTCGATCGGGGTAACGCAGAGCGAAGACACGAAGATCAACGAGCGTAAGCATGAAGCGGTGGCGGCGGTGCGGATAGTGAACAAGGACGGGGATGTGTTGTGGTCAACGACGCAGGAGAGCTTGGGGGCGAAGTTTCGCGGAGCATCGGCGGACGTGGCGGAGAAGATTACGCGGCAGTTGCGTGCGGATCTGGAGCGGGCGAAGAGGTTGCCGCCGCAAATTGCCAGGGGACGGGAGTAGCTTTGGCTTAAGCGGTATCGGGCAGGCGGACCATTTTACGAGTGTTGGTTTGGCCGGCGACGACTTCGACGGAAGAGCGGGGGACTTTGAAGTAGGCGGCGAGGGTGCGGCAGAGTTCTTCGTTTGCCTTGCCGTCTTCCGGGACGGCGGCTACCTTTACCTTGAGGGTGCCATCGGCCATGGGGCCGACGACTTCGCTACGCTGCGCGCGGGGAATTACCTTAACCTGGAGAACCATTGTTCGCCAGCCTTGATTTCGACCGGAGCGCCGAAAACGATCTGGCCGCGCTGACCGCCCAGCTCAATGAAGGCGATCTTCTCTAGCAGGCAGGAGCCTTTTCCGTAGCAGGAAAAGGAGACTTGGCTGATCTGGGGGAGGCGGCTGCCGGGGGGGAGTTCTGTGGCGATACGCATCCAGCCGCTGCGTTCGACGGTATCGCCAGGTTTGCCGAGGTGGCTCATCTGCATGCGGCCGGCACCCTGGCGTTCGACGCCTACGGCGATGCGGCCGCCATCGCGTTGTGTGGATTTGAATTCGATGTAGGCGTAGTTAGCGGGGTCGCCGATGTCTTCGCTGCGGACGATGCCGTAGGGACGGAGCTTGTTTTCGCGCTTGAGTTCTTCGCCCATGATACGCCAGGTTTCGGGTTTGAGATCCATGACGTATTCTCGGGAGTGTTCGCGGAGGTCGACCAGGAGGGGATCGAAGTCGTAGCGCTGTCCGGTTTTTTCCGTGGCGGCGGCGACCATGTTGTTGCGGGTGACGGGGACGAGAAGGGGCCGGTCTGCTTCAAAGAGGCCCGTGAAGGCGACGTCTTTGTGGTCGCGAGTCTGGATTTCGCGGCGGGAGGCGGTGCCATCCGGGTTGAGCCAGACTTTGTAGATGTATTCGATGTCGGTGGTGCGTCCCCAGCGAGCCATGAGGTCGCGGGTGGAGGTTCCGCCGTCTTCGTTTGAAAAGATGACGGTGTAGGTAAGGGAGTTTTCGTTCTGGTCCCACTCGCAATACATGAGGAGAGGGACGTCGCTTTGGGTGCCGATGGTGTCGGCGCGCTGGTAGAGGATGGGGGCGTGGCGCTTGAGGTCGGTGGGCTGCGCGGTGGTTGTGGGCTGTGCGGCGGCTAGCGTTGCGAAGAGGAGCACGAGGAGCAGAGTCTGGATAGTGCGGAGGAGTTTGCCGGTGGGGCAGGGTTTTTCGAGGATCGCGTCGACCATGGATTCTTCCGGGGTGCCGCGGAGTTCCCCAGCAGCCCCGCTCAAGACTACCAGCTTGGGCGGCGATTGTGAACTCTTGATTGCGCGGATGCGATCGAGTCCCGCGCTGAGGGTGGGGATGCGAAGGTCCATGAGGACGAGGTCTGGATTGCCGGCCGCATCGACCAGGGTGTGGCCCTGGGATTCGAGGAGCAGACCGCGAAGATCGCGCTGGTCGGGATCGTCTTCGATGAGGTGGATGCGCGGCATTATTCGAATACAACTCCAGCCATTACCATTTGGGGGAGAGTCTGGTTCCAGGATTTCGGGATCGTATCGAAGGGGAGCCGGAATGGCTTCGTTTGATTCGACTTGAGACCGCCCTTCTCGGGGCGGACTATCGGGACCGTTTCGCGGAGGATGACTTGATTGTAAGGGTCGTAGAAGATGCAGGTAAGGTCGACTTTTTTGAGGACGCGGGGGCCGTTATTTCGGATTTGTCCTGTGATTTCAACCAGTTGCTGACCACCAAAGCTCTCCGTAGCCTTCATTTCGACCGCGCCGAGGGCGAGTTCGCGGATGTAGGCTTTGGCTTCTTCGGGGCTGGCAGCGGTTCCCGTTGAGGAGGAATTGCAGGCGCTGAGGCCTACGAGGCTGACGATAAGAAGTACCAACTTCATCTGTAAACAGCATATTACGGAGTGGCTGGAACATGGCGAAGGATTTATCTTAGCGCGAAACGCTCATATAACTATACAGTCATTAGCTAACTTGTTATTCTGCGATCAGAGACAATTATGGATTTTAATCGCTTCACCGAAAAAGTTCAGGAATCATTGAAGGCTGCGCAGGGGATGGCCTTGAAACACCAGAATCAGCAAGTGGATGTCGAGCATGAGCTGGTGGCGTTGCTCGATCAGCCGAACGGGCTGGCATCGGGGATCTTTAAGAAGGCGGAGGTGCAGCCGGAGCTAGTGAAGCAGCGGCTGGAGCGGGAGATCGAGCGCCTGCCAAAGGTGTCTACGCAGACGGGCGGGCCGGAACAGATCTATGTGACACAGCGGCTGACAAAACTGTTTTCAGACGCCGAGGATGAGGCGAAGAAGCGGAAGGACGCTTTTTTGAGCGTGGAGCATGTGTTGCTGGCGGCGGTGCAGGATACCGGAGCGGCGGGTCGGGTGTTGAAGGAAATGGGACTGACGCGGGCGAAGTTGGAGGCGGCGATTCAGGGAGTGAGAGGAGCACAACGCGTGACGAGCCAGAATCCGGAAGAGACGTATGAGTCGCTCGAGAAGTATGGGCGTGATCTGACTGCTTCGGCGGCAGAGGGGAAGCTGGACCCGGTGATCGGCCGCGATGAAGAGATACGGCGGGTGATTCAGGTGTTATCGCGGCGGACGAAGAACAACCCGGTGCTGATTGGGGAACCGGGAGTTGGCAAAACGGCAATCGCCGAGGGACTGGCGCAGCGCATCGTGCGGGGCGATGTGCCGGAAGGGCTGAAGAACAAGCGGGTGGTGTCGCTCGACATGGGCGCGCTGATTGCAGGAGCGAAGTATCGGGGCGAGTTTGAAGAGCGGCTGAAGGCCGTGCTGAAGGAAGTGACGACGGCGCAGGGGCAGGTAATTCTGTTCATCGATGAACTGCATACGGTGGTGGGCGCGGGGAAGACCGAGGGGTCGATGGATGCGGGCAATTTGCTGAAGCCGATGCTGGCAAGAGGTGAATTGCATTGCATTGGCGCAACGACGCTCGATGAATACAAGAAGTACATCGAGAAGGATGCGGCGCTGGAGCGGCGGTTTCAACCGGTGATGGTGGATCAGCCGTCGGTGGAAGATACGATTTCGATCTTGCGGGGATTGAAGGAGCGCTACGAAGTGCATCACGGGGTGCGGATCAAAGATTCGGCCTTGGTGGCGGCGGCGGTGTTGTCGGATCGTTATATTTCCGATCGCTTTTTGCCGGATAAGGCCATCGACTTGATGGATGAGGCGGCGGCGAAACTGCGGACCGAGATCGATTCGATGCCAGCGGAAATGGATGAGATCTCGCGCCGCGTGATGCAGCTTGAGATTGAGCGGACGGCATTGAGTAAAGAGAGCGACGACGCTTCGAAAAATCGGCTGGAGAAGCTCGATAAAGAGCTGACCGATCTGAAGACGGACTCGGATGCGCTGCGAGCGCAATGGGACCTCGAGAAGGGCGGAGTGGATCACTTGCGGCAGATTCGCGAGAAGCTGGAGCAGAAGAGGGCGGACTTGGACCGGGTGGAGCGGCTGGCGGACTATAGCGCGGCGGCGAAGCTGAAGTTTGGCGAGATTCCTCAACTGGAGTTGGAATTGACGGAGACCGAGGCGAAGTTGGCGGCGAATCAGGGCCAGACCAAATTGCTGAAGGAAGTTGTGGATGAAGGGGACATCGCGGCGGTAGTGGCGCGGTGGACCGGGGTGCCGGTAACGAAGCTTCTCGAAGGCGAGATGCAGAAGCTGTTGCATCTTGAAGACGAATTGCATGAGCGGGTAATTGGGCAGTCGGAAGCGGTGACGGCGGTATCGGAAGCGGTGTTGCGAGCGCGCAGCGGGATCAAGGATCCGAAGCGGCCGATCGGCAGCTTTATCTTTCTTGGCCCGACAGGCGTGGGCAAGACGGAGTTGGCAAGGGCGCTGGCCGGTTATCTGTTCGACGATGAGCGGGCGATGGTGCGCATCGACATGACCGAGTATCAGGAGAAGCATAATGTGTCGCGGCTGATTGGCGCGCCGCCCGGATATGTGGGTTATGAAGAGGGTGGACAGTTGACGGAACTGGTAAGGCGGCGGCCTTATTGCGTGGTGTTGTTCGACGAGATCGAGAAGGCGCATCCGGATGTGTTTAATGTGTTGCTGCAGATCCTCGATGAAGGGCATCTGACCGATGGGCAGGGCCGGAGAGTGGACTTCAAGAACACGATCATCATCATGACTTCGAATCTTGGTTCGCATCGCATACTCGAGTTTCGCGGGGGCTTTGAAGGCAGCGAATACGACATGATGAAAATTTCGGTGATGGAAGAGATGAAGCGGTTCTTCAGGCCCGAGTTTTTGAATCGCGTGGATGAGACGATCGTTTTTCATGCCTTAAGCGAGGAACATCTCAAGGAGATTGTCGAGATCCAGTTGAACAGCGTTCGCGGGCGATTGGCCGACCGCAAGATCGAGCTGGTGCTGACGGATGCGGCGAGGGCGCAGCTTGTGCGGATCGGCCATGATCCGACCTACGGCGCGAGACCTCTGAAGCGGGCGATCCAGAAGGAAATCGAGACGCCACTGGCGCGGAGACTATTGAGCGGAGAGATTCGCGACGGCATGCGGGTAAATGTAGACATGGACCCGGCGACGGGGAACCTGCGCTTTGATGCCGTTGTGCCTGAGCCGGTAGATGCGGAGCAATCATTGTTAGCCTAAGTGCTAATGGACGACTTGCAATTTGAAAAGGCCGAATTCTCGAACCCGGCCGGCGTTGGACCCTGCACTACATGCGGGGCGCGGATATTGAGCAGCTACTCGCTGGCGAATGAGAGTCCGGTGTGCCCCAACTGCGCCGGCAATCTGGGGAAGGCACAGACGGCACCGGGGAGCGTGCTGCTGTTGCGTGGCGCGCTCTATGCGTTTGGCGCGGCGGCTGTGTGCGCGGTGGGTTATGCGGCGATCCTGATCATCACCGGGTATGAGCTGGCGCTCATTTCGATTGCCGTGGGCTGGTTGATCGGCAAGGCGGCCCGGCAGGGTACGGCAGGGCTCGGGGGCAGGCCGGTGCAGATTGTGGCGGTGGTGGCGACTTATGTTTCGATCAGCGGGAGTCTGTTTGTGCAGGTGATGTATGCACTGCTGCGGGAAGGGCGCGAGGCGAGCAGTTGGACGGGTTATCCGTTGCTGCTGCTGTATTCGTTTGGGAAGCCGTTTCTGGAGATGAAGGAAGGGTTTGGGGGAATTTTGGGATTGCTGATTCTGTTCTTTGGATTGCAGCAGGCGTGGCGGCAGACGGGCAACGCGAAGGTAACTTTGCGGGGGCCTTATTCGACCGAGGCTGCGAAGCAATCATAGATGGAAGCGAAACAATTTTGCCAGCAGTGCGGGGAGGCGTTGAGTGCGGGGGTGCTTGCCTGCCCGGCGTGTCAACGGCTGGTTTACGCGAGCGAGCTTAAAGAGATGGCAGAGCGGGCGCGGGCGACGGAGGCGGTAGGGAATTCCGATGCGACGCGGACGCTGTTTCAGGAAATGCTGATGGTGTTGCCGCGCGGGAGTTCGCAGTATCAAGCGGTTGCGGCGAAGCTGGCGGAACTGCCGCCGCCTACGGCGCACGATGTTCCGAAGAGCGAGGGCTGGAAGAAGCTGGTGGGCAGCCTGGGGGTTGCGGGTGCGTTGTTGTGGAAGTTCAAGACGGTGGGCTTGCTGCTGGCGACCAAGGGGAAGTTTCTGCTGCTGGGCTTGACGAAATTGCCGACGCTGCTGTCGATGTTCGCTTCGATGGGAGTGTATTGGGCGCTGTATGGATGGCGTTATGCGGTGGGGCTGGTGGTGAGTATTTATTTGCACGAGATGGGACATATGTGGGCGTTCCGGCGCTTTGGAGTTCCGGCGACGGCACCAATGTTTATCCCCATGTTTGGCGCTTTTGTCAGGAGCGAGGCACCGATTGCGAGCGCGCACGACGATGCGCGAATTGGCCTTGGAGGGCCTTGGTGGGGACTGGGGGCTTGCCTGTTGTTTGAAGCGGGGGCGCAGTTGATGGAGTTGCGTTGGATGTCGGCGGTTGCGCATACGGGGGCGGTGATCAATCTGTTTAATCTGGTTCCGGTGTTTGGCCTTGATGGCAGCCATGCGTATAAGGTGCTGGGCCGGAAGCAGCGGGGCTTGGTGCTGGGGACGATGCTGGGCATGTGGTATTTGAGTTCCGAGACGATGTTCTTTTTGATTGCTTTGGGTGCGACGTACCGGATGTTTACGAAGGATCTGCCGGAGCGCGAGGACAACGGCGTGCTTTATCAATTTGTGGGATTGCTGGTTGCGTTTGGATTGCTGAGCATGTTGACGGCGCACTGGGACCGGTCGTTGTTGAGCGGGGATTAGAGGGATGGAGCGGGTTCCATTTCGCGTGACGCAGTCGGCGTTACAGTATGACCATATCGGGAAACTGCCGGTGTCGTTGTTACTCGATAACATTCGGAGTATGTATAACGTGGGGAGTTTTTTCCGGACGGCGGATGGGGCGGGTATCGAGAGCATTTACCTGAGTGGGATTACGGCGCGACCGCCGAAGAATGCGATCACGAAGACGGCGTTGGGGGCCGAGGATAGCGTGAGGTGGGTGGATAGCCCGAATGCGCTGGCGACCGTCGATGAGATGCGGGGGCGGGGTTATGAGATTGCGGCGATCGAGACGGCGGTGACGGCGGTGGATCTATTTGACTGGAAGCCGCGCTGGCCGGTGTTGCTGCTGTTTGGGCATGAGGTGGAGGGGATTGGGGATGAGCTGCTGGGGCGCTGCGATACGTTTGTGAGGCTGCCGATGCTGGGGGTGAAGCATTCGCTGAATGTGTCGAGCGCGGGGGCGATTGTGTTGTATGAACTGCTGAGGAAGTACAGGGCGGCGTAATTCTTTTGACGCTTGCGGAAATACAGGGCGGACGTTGGGTGGATTTGCGGTTCCGTTGCGGTGAAGCAAGCCGGTTAGCTATTTGCCGCGGATGCGATTTTTGGAGTCGCCGGTTTGTTCGAAATCGCTGATGTTGTCGAGGGTGGTCATGGCAATGCCCTGGAGCGCTTCTGCAGTGAAGAAACCCTGGTGGCCCGTAATCAGGACGTTAGAGAAGGTGAGCAGGCGGGCGAAGACATCGTCCTGCAAAATCATGCCGCTCAGATCCTCGAAGAAAAGCTCGACTTCTTCTTCGTAGACATCGAGACCCAGTGCGCCAAGGTGGCCGGATTTGAGAGCGTCGATCACAGCGGGAGTATCGACCAATCCGCCGCGTGAAGTATTGATCAGCATCGCACCGCGCTTCATGCGCGCGAGCGAATCTGCATTGATCATGTGGTGAGTGGACTGCAGTAAAGGGCAGTGGAGACTGACAATATCGCTCTTGCGCAATACGTCGGCGAGAGGCACGTAGTTGACGCCCATCTCGCGGACACTGACGTTGGGGGCGATATCGAAGGCCAGAACTTCGGCGCCAAAACCGATCATGATTTTGGCAAAGACCTGCCCGATCCGTCCAGTACCGACGACGCCGATGGTTTTGCCGTGGAGGTCGAAGCCGAGGAGTCCAGTGAGGGCAAAGTTGCCTTCGCGAACACGGTTGTAGGCAAGGTGTGTTTTGCGGTTGAGAGTGAGGATCATCGCGACGGCGTGTTCCGCGACGGCAAAGGGCGAGTAAGCGGGGACGCGCACAACGGCTATGCCATGTTTCTTTGCGGCCTCGATATCGATGTGATTGAAGCCGGCGCTGCGGGCGGCGATCAGTTTGATTCCAAAGCCGGCCAATTTCCCGATGACGGGAGCGTCGAGAGTGTCGTTGACAAAGACACAGACGCAATCGTGGCCTTCGGCCTGGGTCACAGTGTCGAGATTGAGATGCGGCTCAAGGTAGTTGAGGGTGTGGCCTTTGCGTTCGTTGTAAGCATCGAAGGCTCCCTTGTCGAAATCGTGGGCGCTGAAGAATGCAACTTTCATAGGACGTCGGCGAAACCTTTTTTGAGATGTTTGAAAACGAGTCCACCGGCGAGGAATGCGGCAGAAGCCCAGAGGGTGAGTAACGCGAATTCCTGCCAGTCGGGCATGCGGTGGGTGAGCATTCGATCGCGATAGGCGCGGACGAGGAAGGAGAGCGGATTGAAGGCGGGGAGAAAACGGAAGCGTTCGGGAATCTGTTCGATATCGATGAAGATGGGCGTGACCCAGAACCAGAGGCTCAGTAGCACCGTGACGAGTTGCGCCGTGTCGCGGAGGTAGACCTGAAAGGCGGCGACCATCCAGGAAAGGCCGATGGAAAAAAGGCCAAGGAGGACGATGTAGAAGGGCAGAAGCCAGGCGAAGGGGCTGATGCCGCCATCGAAGACGACGACCGCGACGATCGCGATGAAGAAAGTGAGAGCGTGGTTGACGAGCGAGGAGAGGAAGACGCTGACGGGGATGATTTCGCTGGGGAAAACAGTTTTTGTGATGAGGTTCGATTGTTCGAGAAGCGATGTCGAGCTGCGCGTAATCGTTTCCTGAAACAACATCCAGGGGAGATAGCCGGTGAACAGAAAGATGGTGTAACTGCTGGTGCCCTGACCGGGAGGGACGCCCATCTTGAGGCATACGTGAAATACGAAGGTCCAGCTCAAGAGGAGGACCAGCGGCTGCAATAGACCCCAGAGCCAGCCACCGATCGAACCGACATAGCGGCGCTCAAAGTCGCGGCGCACCATTTGGTAGAGGAGGCTGCGGCGCTCAATCAGATTGCGAAGAAAGCCAAAGCCAGGAAGACGAGACATCCTTATTCAGGATAGAGGGTTAGCGGGACCTTTGGAGTGCGGCGGCTGCATCGCGATTGCGGCCGACGGCGCGGTAGGAGTTGGCGAGGGCAGCCCAGAGGGACTTGTCGATGTTGGCTCGAGCGGCGATTTCGAGATGGGGGATGGCATCCTGAGGGCGATTGAGGGCGATGAGGGCGCGTCCGAGGGCGGCGCGGGCGCTGATGAGTTGGGGATCAAGACGGACGGCTTGCCGGTAGAAGGGGAGAGCGGGCTCGGGTCCGTCGAGCTTCTCTGTGCAGTCGCCGAGTTCATATTCGAGAGAGGCTTCAGGCTGGCCCATGGACTTGACGCGGAGGAGGGCGGCTCGGGCATCGGCGTAACGGCTGGAAGACCAGAGGCTACGGGCGATGTCGCGTTCGAGGCGGCGGAGTTCGGGGGACGGGGGGAGGGCGGAGAGCCGTGCGAAAGCTTCTTGGGCTTGGGCCTGTTGGCCGAGGGCGGTGCGGGCGAGACCAAGGCCAAGCCAGGCGCGGGTGTTGAGCGGTTGCCGCGCGGCGAGTTGTTCCCAGAGCGGGAGAGCCAGCGCGGGGTGGCCGCAGGCGGCTTCGGCTTGGGCGCGTTGTTCGAGGTATTCGGGGAGGTCGCGCATGGAGGCGGCGCGATCGAAGTAGAGCAGGGAGGGACAGGCCTGGTTCAACTTGAGCAAAGATGCGGCTGCGATGAAATTGGCTTGTGGAGCATTGGGTTGCAGTTTGAGGAAGGCCTGGAGCTCTTTGAGAGCGGGTGCGAATTTCCGGGCGGAGTAGAGGGCGAGGCCGATGTTGTAGCGGAGCATGGGCTCGCCTGGGTATTGCCTGGCGAGTTCGGAATAGATGCGGGCGGCATCATCGTAACGGCCCTGCTGCATGGCGAGGCGGGCGGCTTCTGGCTGGGCGATCCAGCTTGTGAGGAGGAGGAGCCAAGTCATTTGCATTGGTTCTCAATGAGAAGGGCTGGTGCGTTGAGGGCGGTGACAACGATGTCGGGGCAGCCGTCACGATTGAAGTCGGCGACGGCGAGCCAGCGGAACATGCGGGCGGGAGTTTTGAAATTGGAGGCGGGAGTGAAGCTGGTGCCGCGCTGATTCCAGAACAGCGACATGGGCTCGGCCGCGGACTCGCCTTTGCCGCCGGAGGCGGAGAGGGCGTCGCTGCGGGCGGCAATGAGGTCTGGCCAGCCGTCGCGATTGAAGTCGGCGGCGGCGATGCCCCATCCGGCCATGGAGCGGGTCAATTGGGCGAGGCCCGTTGCGAGGCCCACTTCGGTGAAGTCTTTGCCGGTATTGCGATAAAGGGGGAAGGTCTCCTGGCGGAGGGCTGTGTAGACGAGATCCGGTTTGCCATCGTTGTTGAAGTCGAAGGCTGCGGCCCCCATGGCGGAAGGGCTCTTGCCATCGGCGGGCACGGCGACGCCCCAGTCGAAGGCCTTTTCGACAAAGCGCAGGCGGCCGCGATTGAGGAAGAGAAAGTTGAGAGTGCGGTCGTTGGTTACGAAGAGATCGGTGAAGCCGTTGCCATCGAAGTCGGCGGCGGCGACGCCCATTCCCTTCCCCTGGTGGGCGGCGATACCGGAGGCGACAGAGATGTCGCGGAAGCGGCCTTGGCCGAGGTTTTCAAAGAGCTGATTCGCGCTGGGCTGGTAGAAACGGGGGTGGCAGTAATCGGGCTTTCCTTCGACGAGACACTCGCGGTCGAGGGCGGGGGACCACTTAACGTAGTTGACGACGAAGAGGTCGAGGTCGCCATCGTTATCGAGGTCCGCCCAATGGGAGGTGTAAGCCCAGCGACCCTGGTTGGGCAGCTCGGAGGAAGAGAATTTTCCATCGCCGAGATTGCGGTAGAGGGGGATGAAGCCGACGCCGGGG
>JBKJSR010000051.1:0-3789 GCA_046594355.1 Bryobacter sp. | reverse complement strand
GCCATCAGCATAGCAAAAACACAATCGTATGAGGATGCTTTAATGAAACGGTATAGTAGTAGCGTGGATGGCGGGAGCTTTCCGATGAACCGTTTGCCGTTTTTACTTTTCCCGTTCGCCCTGATCTGGAGCCAGACGCTGCCGCTGCAACTCGTAAGCGACTGGGCAAAGCTGCCTCCAGGCACCTATTTCGGAGAGTGTTCCGGCGTAGCCGTGGACAAGGATGACAACGTCTGGGTCTTCAACCGGGGCAAGGCACCGGTGATGAAGTTTGACCGCACGGGAAAGCTTCTCGCCTCCTGGAGCGATGTGCCGGTCAAGTCTTCACACGGCATCAAGATCGATCCCGAAGGCAACGTTTGGACGGTCGACGTCGCGGGCAACTCCGTGAAGAAGTTCTCGCGAGACGGGCAATTGCTGATGCAGATCGGCAATGCGGGAGGCACACCAGGGACAAATAATTCGAAAGACGCGTTCAGCAGACCGACTGGAATCGCCTTCCTGCCGAATGGCGATTTCTTCGTCTCGGATGGGTATGAGAATTCGCGCGTCGTAAAGTTCAACCGCGACGGCGAATACGTAATGCAGATTGGCGGAACGCGCGGCAAGGGGCCGGGTGAATTCGATATTGCGCATGATGTGGCCGTGGATGAAAAGGGACGCATCTATGTCGCCGACCGTGAGAACTATCGTGTGCAAATTTTCGATCCGGCGGGCACTCTGGTTGCGACCTGGAAGAATGTTGGTTCGCCCTGGGGGCTTGCCTATAGCGAACGCGAGGGAATGCTGTACATCTGCGATGGTTACAACAACAAAATCGTCAAGGTGAACCGCGAAGGGCAGGTCGTCGGCACCTTGGGCAGCTACGGTAAGATCCCGGGTCGTCTCGACTTTGTGCATCACATTGCGATCGATTCAACGGGCGCAATCTACGTCGCTGAAATCAAGAACTGGCGCGTGCAGAAATTTGCCGCGAAAAAATAAACTCAAGCGCCGCCGCTCCCCGCGATCCAGACCGGAATACTCGGCAACAGGTCACAGCCACTTTGCGGGTAAGCGCAAGGCACTGCTGGATTCGTCGGCATCGTGCCCGAGTCCTTAGTCCTGCGACAACCTCCTCCCCATTGGTATGCTGGGATCAAGCCAGTGCTCCGAACCCTTGCCAATTCGCTGCTCTCCCTCATGATGGTCGTGACTCTCATGTGGGGCGGCTGCATTTCGTGTCCGCAGTTCTTCATGTTCTCGTCGGCCAAGAAGAGTTGCTGCAACAAATCGGGGCAGTGCGAACGGCCGGTGAAGACCGCTCCCCTAACGGAATGCAAGCAGATCCCGCTGGAGCTTCAGCCTTCGGCCCACATCCATTTTGATCTTCCGCCGACGCTCACACCGGTGGCTGTCGCACTGCTAACTCCGCAGCTTCTCTCGCCCTCCACAACGCTGCATCACACGCCCTTCGTCAATCCCTCTCCTCCCGATCTCAACCTTTTCAACTCTATTTTTCTAATCTGATCTCCTTCTGTCGCTACTTTCAGCGGTAGAGCTTTCTTACGAGAGGCAAAGGAGATTTAAATGAAAAATGCAATGACTCTCTGCATGCTTCCAGTTTTGCTGGGCTTGCCTTTATCTCAACACTTACACGCTTCCGGACATGGGCCTGTATTCGGCCTTGCCACTCCAACCAATCCCAAAGGAGGCTGGAGCTTTGACACAAACTTCATGGGCCGGGGAGGCGCGGGCTCAGGCTACATGTTTCGGCCTTCTCTCGGCTATGGACTCACGGAAAATTTGAAAATCTCAGTTTCGGCACCAGTGCTTCTGAAGTCCGATCCATTTTCCGCAGCTCGATTATCGGCCTTCACATCCATGATGGGAGACTTCGAGACAACCGCCATCTGGCGTTTCCACCGCAAGGACACTGGCATCGGTTCCCGCCTGGAAAGCGCCGCGATCGGCGGCATTCTCTCGCCCGGCCCTCAGTCCGCCGGAGGAGCGCTCAAGCCGATACAAAGCGGCCTCGGCGCAATCGTCGGCGGTGTAACTGGCATCGCTTCCCGGAGCCATTACGCTTGGGGTGGAGCCACCTATCAGCGCTACGCAGCTTCGAATTCGGATCGCCGTCCGGATCTACTCTTCTACACGCTGGCTTACGCCTATCGGCCTCCTTCCTGGCGTACCGATACCGGTTGGGATTGGCGTATCTTCGGCGAGTTGACCGGGGAACGCTCGGGCCAGTTTCAAAGTGCCGGGCAAAAGAGAATGGGCAGCGAAAACCACCAGGTCTTCCTCGGTCCCACCACTCTCGGAGTGTACAAAAACTACGCAGTCTCGGCCGGAATTCAGTTTCCGGTCTACCGCCCTTCGACACCCCTCTATCCCCGCGAACGCTTCCGCTTCGCTCTCAACTTCGCCTATTTCTTCTAAGGACCAATCACCATGAAACTAACCCTGTCAAGGCTCGTGATAGCATCGCTGCTAAGTGTCTTTTCCGCCCGCGCGGAGTTACTGCAACTCGACTTATCCATCTTCGGTATGGATTGAATGACCTGTGCCTTCGCCGTGCGCGGAGCTTTTAAAAAACTACCCGGAGTGGAATCTGTGGAAGTCAGCCTGAACAAAGGCTTGGCAAGCGTCAAGCTGAAGCCCGGGAACACTCTAACCATGCAGCAGTTTTGGCAAGCGGTAAAGCGGAATGGATTCACCCCCAAGGAGTCTAGTGGTGTGCTTCAAACAGTCTGCCTTTTATTCAGTGCGCTCTGTGCCCGCATGACTTTGGCGAGGATATCCTGAGCCCTTGCGGTCCAGATGAAGGGTTTGGGCTCCTCATTGTGGTGGTCGACATACCCGTCGAGAGCCTCGATGAGTTCGAGGACGCTCCGGAAAACGCCCCTCTTCAGTCGGTTCTCGGTAAGGTCCCGGAAGAACCGTTCGACCATGTTCAGCCACGATGCGCTGGTCGGCGTGAAGTGTACATGGAAGCGTGGATGCCGCTTCAACCAGCGTTGCACCTTGGCGTGTTTGTGCGTGGCGTAGTTGTCGGCAATCAAATGGATCTGCCGGTCCAGCGGAGTCGCTTCGTCGATCAGGCACAGAAACTTCAACCATTCCTGGTGCCGATGCCGCTGCTGGCATAGGCTGATTACCCGGCCCGTCGCGGCGTCCATGGCCGCGAACAACGTGGTGGTGCCGTACCGTTTGTAGTCATGAGTCATGGTTTCGGCCCGGCCTCGCTTCAACGGCAGACCGGGCTGGGTGCGATCCAGCGCCTGCACTTGGCTCTTCTCGTCTACGCAAAGCACGATGGCGTGTTCGGGTGGGCTGAGATAAAGCCCGACGACGGCCTCGAGTTTCTCGGCGAACAGGGGATCGTTGCTGACCTTGAAGGACTCGGAGCGGTGGGGCTTGAGTCCGTGCGCGCGCCAGATGCGCAGAACGCTGGTGTCGCTGATTCCCATGTGCTTCGCCATGCTGCGAGTGCTCCAGTGGGTGGCCTGGGCGGGCTTTTCCAGAGTGGTGAGCCGGATGACTTCGGCCACTTTGTCAGCGGCGATGGAAGGCAGGCGGCCGGGCCGAGGAGCGTCCTTCTCCAAGCCGGGGAGGCCTTTTGCGAGGAACCGCCAGCGCCAGCGAGCCGCCTTTTGCACTGAGATCGAGAGAATGGTGGCGATCTCCAGATTCTGTTTGCCTTCGGCAGCAAGCAAAACCACACGAGCCCGTTCGGCGATGCGGACCTGAGTTTTGCGCCCATTGGCCCACGCCTCCAGAGTGGTTCGCTGTTCAGCGGAGAGTTCG
>JBKJSR010000580.1:0-4005 GCA_046594355.1 Bryobacter sp. | reverse complement strand
CCGGGGCAGGAGGCGAATGTGCGCGGGTTTAGCGCCCCGTCGCTAATTGTGATCGACGAGGCGGCGCGGGTGGAGGATAGTATCTATCAAGCGATGCGGCCGATGCTGGTGGTGGGCAAGGGGGATTTGGCCCTCATATCGACGCCCTTTGGGGAGCGGGGATTTTTTTGGAAGGAGTGGGTGAGGGGTGGAGAACGGTGGACACGCATCGAGGTGAAGGCGACGGATTGTCCGCGTATTTCGGCGGAGGTGCTTGAGGAGGAACGGGAGAGTCAGAGCGCGGAGTGGTTTGCGCAGGAGTATCTTTGTTCGTTTGTGGGGTTGGAAAACCAGGCTTTTCGCACAGAGTGGCTGGAGGCGGCGCGGCGCGACGGGTTGGGAGTTCAGGCGTTAGCGTTTGAGTTGAAGGGGAGGGTGAGATGATGCGCCGGGGAGGGCAGGGAGTGGATCATGCGGCCTTGGAGGCAGTGGGGCAGACGTCGCGTTGCGAGGAGTAGGGGATTGCCGCCAGCCTGCTCACGCGCGCCCTCTCGATCCGCGAACGAGTCTATGGTCCTGATCATCCTCAAGTCGCGTCCACGGTGAACGAGCTCGGAACGAACGCCCTCGTGCGTGGAGACTTAAAGCAAGCCGAAGGACACTTCGTTCGCATGATCGCCATCTACGAAAAAGTTTATGCGGGCAAGCACTATCTCATTGGGATCGCCAAGTCGAACCGGGCCAGCGTCTTCATGCGGCGCGACGAGTGGGTTCGCGCCGAAGCGCTCTTTCGCGAATCGCTGACTTTGTATGCGCAAACGCTGCCGCCGGGTCACATCAACGAGGGTATCGGCCGTATCAAGCTTGGCCGCACCTTGTTGCGGCAGAAGAAATACGCCGAGGCGCAGGTCGAAATCCAGCGCGGACAGGACATTGTTTCGAAGCAGGCCAAGCCTTCGGTGAGCTGGCTTGAAAACGCCAGGAAGGATCTGGCGGAAATAGCCGCGCGGCATCAGCCGTAACCCAGCGTAAAGTTACTTGCGGATGGCCTGCCCAAAGGCGATCAGGTTTCCATCGGGCGCAACTACCAGAAGCTCCCGCTGTCCGTATTCTTTGTCGGCCGGCCCATGGACATCGCCCTGCGGTAAAGTATCGAGCTTCGGTTTGAGTTCGGTATACAGGAGGTCTACATCCTGAACGTCAATATAGTAGGCGAAGCGCCGATGACCGGTCGGGACGATGGCCTCGTCTTTCCGCTCCAGGAGACGAAAGCCCACTGTTTCGCGGTGCAGATACGCATAGCCCTCTTCGCGGTAAGGAGTTTTGAAGCCCAGGATGCCGGTGAAAAAGGCGATGGCGGTTTCGAGATCCTTGACGTGCAGGAAGGGAGTGACTTGGATAAAGTTCGACAAGAGCTGTTCTCCTCGCCGGAAGATTATTACACTGGCTGCATTGCTTCGTGATGTGAAGATGACGATGTGAAGATGAGGCGCATGCTGCCCTTGTCCTTCTTTTCGCTTCGAGTATGGTCATTACTACAATGGAACAAATTTCGAGGACACAAACAAAGATGCAAGCCAAAGGCGATTTTGAAGTCAAGATGATTGCCCAGCCGGATGGACCAACCATTGGGAGGATGTTGCTGGACAAGAAATATCATGGCGAACTGGATGCAACCAGCCAGGGGCAAATGTTGGCCGCGCAAACTACCGCTAAAGGGTCGGCAGGTTATGTGGCTATCGAGCTGGTGAGGGGAACCTTGGCGGGAAAGTCGGGCAGCTTTCTGTTGCAGCACTCCGGCATTATGGATCGCGGCAAGCCGAGTTTGACGGTGTCCATCCTCCCCGACTCAGGTACGGAAGAGTTGGCAGGAATTTCGGGCAGCTTGAACATCGTCATCAAAGCGGGCAAGCACTCCTATGTGCTCGACTACCAGCTTCCGGAGACTGGTGGCATGTAATGCCGTGAGCCACTGATTTGTCGGTGGGGCTTGCATAATCGGTGCCGGGTCGTTCATTCTAGGAGCTGCAAACATGACACCGCAACTGATCGCCGAACAACTTGGAATCACCTTTGAGAAGCAGGCACCGGGGTATCTGAATCTTTGTATCCGCTCGGGCAATCAGTGGATGACGTCCGGGCATGTGAGCACTCTAAAGGGGAAATTAGGGGACGGACTGAACACCCAAGAAGGCTATGCAGCGGCGCGGGATTGTGTGGCGAAGATTCTGAATTCCGTCTGGAATGCGCATGGGACTCTCGATGGGTTGAGGGTATTGAAGGTCTTGGGATGTGTGAATTCGACTCCCGATTTTATTGAACAGCATCTGGTGATCAACGGGGCTTCGGACTTGTTGCATGAGGTGTTTGGAAAAACAGGCAACGGGTATCATGCGCGGTCCGCACTGGGCTTTGCTTCGCTGCCGACGGGTGCGGCGGTAGAAGTGGAAGCGATCTTCGAGATCCTGTAGCGGCGATGATTTGATTCCTGGCTAGCGCAATGTAAGCGTGCCGCCGTCTACGGGCAACGCGGTCCCGGTGATGAAGCTCGCTTCGTCCGCACAGAGAAAGAGGGCGGCGTAGGCGATCTCCGCAGGCTGGGCCATGCGGCCGATGGGCTGGGCTTGCGAGAGTTTTTCAAACATCTCGGCTTCGCGGCCGGCGTAATTTTTAGCGATGAAGCCGTCGACGAAAGGCGTGTGTACGCGACCGGGCAGGATTGCATTGCAGCGAATGTTTTTGTCGAGGAAGTCCTTGGCAACCGAGTAGGTCATGGAGAGGACTGCGCCCTTACTGGTGCCATAAGCGAAGCGGTCCGCGATGGCCATGACAGAGAGGCAACTGGCGAGATTGACGATTGCACCGCCACCGTCGGCGACCATGAAGCGGAGCGTGGAACGGAGGCAGTTTGCGGGGCCAAAGACGTTGACACGCTGGACACGTTCAAAGTCTTCGGGGCTGGTGGTGAGCGCGTTGCCGATGTGCGCGATGCCGGCATTGTTGATGAGAATGTGAATGCGGCCGCGCCGCGTATGGATTCGCGAGACGACCTCATCGACCTGCGCTGCATCGGCAACGTCGCAGTATTCCGCAGAAGCCTGCCCGCCTTCGGCGAGGATCGAGTCGACGGCAAGTTTCATTTCGTCACGGTTGCGGTCGAGGATCTCGACGACCGCCCCTTCGCGGGCGAAACGCTGGGCGATGGCTAGGCCAATGCCAGAGGCACCACCGGTGATGATGGCAGTTTTTTGATGAAGTTGTGGCATGAACTCCATGATTGTATCGACTGCATCGATGTCCGCGCCGGATTGATTTTTTTAGTCGATCAGATATTGCTTGGTCTTGAGCAGGGTTGCCATCGAAAGCGCAAGACGTTGCGGGCTCCAGGCGGCAAGATAGTCATTCGGAAAGTTCCAGTCGAGATCGGTACGCCTTTCGCCGGGAGCGTTTTGGCTAATAATCTGATGCTCGGACGAATACCAGAGCAGAAATATCTGGGCCCGGAACTTATCGGAATCGCTGTCGCGAAGTGTGGTGGCCAGCCCGAGTTTGAAAAAATATTGATCCAGCTCGTCCGTCGGCGGACTGTCAAGAATCATGCCAGTCAAACCCTGGACATAACCCGCGATATACCAGGAATAAGAGCGGCCTCTCACTTTGGCAACCGCCCCGGCGTAATTCATGCTGGCAAAGTGAAAGAACATCGCCGCAAAGCCCTTGACGAAGGGCCCTGCCCCAGGGAGCTTTGTAGCCTCGTCGATGACCGCATCGGCTATGACGTCTCCTTTATCGGTCTTATAGATTCTGCTTTGACTTCTCGAGAAAATGTCCTCAGTCGCCGGCTCCCGGATCTGCTTGCCATATTGCGCCATCTTTTCGCTTTCCGAAATCATACCGTCGATCTCGTCATACGCTTTGGCAAGCTTGCCCGCCCTCTTTTCCATCTCGCCGAATTTCCCGATTACCGTCCCGGCGGCCCCCATGGCGACATCCTTGACCGAAATCGGGTTTGCCGGAATCGAAGCC
>JBKJSR010000521.1:0-5789 GCA_046594355.1 Bryobacter sp. | reverse complement strand
CGCCGCCTCACCCTCGACCTCACCGGCATCCCGCCCACTCCCGGCGAGGTCGATGCCTTCCTCGCCGACAAGGCGCCCAATGCCTATGACAAGCTTGTCTCGCGGCTCCTCGCGCATCCCGGCTACGGCGAACGCATGGCCATGCGCTGGCTCGACAATGCCCGCTACGCCGACTCAAACGGCTATCAGTTCGACGGCGAACGCATCATGTGGCGTTGGCGCGATTACGTCATCGAAAGCTTCAACAGCAACAAGCCCTTCGATCAATTCATCACCGAACAAATTGCCGGCGACCTGTTGCCCAACGCCTCGATGGAACAGAAGATGGGAACCGGCTTCCAGCGCAACCACCGTGCCAATACGGAACTCGGCATCGTCGCCGAAGAGTACAACGTCGAGTACGTGATGGACCGGGTCGAAACCAATAGCGCCGTCTTCCTCGGTCTGACCTTTGGTTGCGCTCGCTGCCACAACCACAAATACGATCCCCTCACCCAGAAAGAAATGTACCAGTTCTACTCCTACTTCAACAATGTTCCCGAAATGGGCCGCGCCATGAAGTACGGCAATTCTCCACCTCTAATCCCCACTCCCACCAGGCAGCAACAGCATCAGCTCACTGCCCTCAGCTACTCGATCGGACAAGCCCGCGCGGCCATCGGAATCAATCCATCCGAACAGCACGCCTGGCAAGCCGCGATCGCAAAGTCTTCCCCAAATTACTGGCTCCCCGCCATGGATCTCAAGCGCAAGTTCAGCCTGGAAGATCCCGAAGAAACTCGCGCCAACGCAGGCCAGGTTGAATTCGTTCCCGGTCGCATCGGAAAGGCTGTGCTGCTCAACGGCACCAATTACCTCGACGTCGGCTTCCAGTCCGCCAACTTCGACATGGAAGATCGCTTCACCATCGCACTCTGGGTGCAATCGGACAAGCTCCCCGACGGCACCATTTTTTCGCGCATGAACGACAGGCAACGGGGCCGCGGCTTCGGTCTCGAAGCGCGCAACGGCAAGATCCACGTTCACTTCACCAGCGAATTTGACGACGACGCCATCCGCATGACCTCCCCGCAACCAGTGCTGAAAGTCGGCGAGTGGCATCACATCGCTCTCACTTACAGCGGTTCGCGCATGGCCGAAGGCCTTCATGTCCTGATCGATGGCAAACCCCTCGCGCTCAATGTCGAAATCGACAATCTCTACCGCCCGCTCGGTAACGGAGGCAAAGAATTCCCGGAACCCCTGCGCATCGGCTCCGGTGGTGGCCCCACTCGCCGCTTCGCGGGCAAAGTCGACGAGATCCTCGTATGGTCTCGTGTACTGCCCACCGAAGACATTGCGCTCCTCGCCGAGGGCCATACTCTCGCCCAACTCGCCTCCGATCCCAACTCGCCCTCTGCTCGTCGTCAACTCCGTGAAACCTTCCTCGCAGTCTCCGCCCCACAGGCGCAGCGCGATCTCTGGCAAAAGCTCAACCGCCTCGAGCAGGAGCGCGAAGCGCTCGAACGCAGCCTTCCCACTGTCATGATCATGGCCGAGAATCCGCAACGCCGCGACACCCATATCCTCATCCGGGGCGAATATAACAAGCCCGGCGAGAAGGTCCAACCCGGCCTGCCCGCCTTCCTGCCGCCTCTTCCCGCAAACGCCCCCAACAATCGCCTCGGCCTTGCGCAATGGATGGTTGCAAACGACAACCCCCTCACCGCGCGCGTCAACATCAATCGCCTCTGGCAACTCCTCTTCGGCACCGGCCTCGTCAAGACCATCGAAGACTTCGGCAGCCAGGGCGAATACCCCTCTCACCCCGAACTCCTCGACTGGCTCGCCACCGAATTCCTCTCCTCCAAATGGGATCTCAAACACATGGTGCGCCTCATTGTCACGAGCGCCGCCTACCGTCAGGATTCCCGCGCGACGGCGGACCTGATCGGTCGCGATCCCGAAAATCGCCTCCTCTCTCACGCTCCCCGGCTCCGTCTCCCCGCCGAGGCAATCCGCGATCAGGCCCTCTTCACAGCCGGTCTTCTCGACACCACGCTCGGGGGCCCCAGTGTCAAACCCTACCAGCCCGCTGGCCTCTGGGAAGAGCAGTCCATGCAGAACATGAGCTACCTTCAGGATCACGGTCGGGACCTTTACCGGCGTTCCCTCTACATGTACTGGAAGCGCACCATCTCTCCGCCCATGATGATCAACTTCGATGCTTCCACCCGCGAGAGTTGCGTCGTGCGCGAATCGCGCACCAACACTCCGCTGCAGGCTCTCAATCTCATGAACGACGTCACCTTCCTTGAAGCCGGCCGCCAGATTGGCCGCCGCATGATCGTTGAGGGCGGAACCACAGACAACACCCGCATCGCTTACGGCTTCAAACTCCTGCTCTCCCGCGCTCCCAGCGGCAAAGAACTCGCCATCCTCAAGTCCAGTCTGAACTTTCATCGCGACTACTTCGCTACCAATCCGGGCCGCGTCGAAACTTATCTCGCCAAAGGCGAATCCCCTCTTCCCAGGCAACTCAATCCCACCGAGCAAGCCGCCTACATGGCCCTCGGCAGTTTGCTGCTGAACCTCGACGAGGCGGTCACCAAGGACTGACATGCACTCCCTCCTCCAGACCCGCCGCCACTTCTTCAAAAAGTCCTCCACCGGCATCGGACTCAGCGCGCTTGCCTCGCTACTTGGCCAGGATGCCCAGGCCGATGTTTCAGATGTTCACCCCAAACTTGCCGGTCTGCCCCACTTTCCGGCCACCGCAAAAAACGTCATCCTGCTCTTCCAGCACGGCGCACCCAGCCAGCTCGATCTCTTCGACTGGAAGCCCGGCCTCGAGGCTCGCCGTGGTCAGAATCTGCCCGATTCGATTCGCAACGGCCAACGCCTCACTGGCATGAGCGCCTTCCAGGAAAGCTTCCCCACCGCTCCCACCGTATTCAAGTTCGCTCAGCATGGACAATCCCGTGCCTGGTTCAGCGAACTCGTCCCCCACATGGCGAAAACCGCCGATGATCTCTGCTTCATCAAAAGCCTGCATACCGAAGCGATCAACCACGATCCCGCCGTCACCTTCAGCCAAACCGGCTTCCAGCTTGCCGGCCGTCCGAGCTTCGGGGCCTGGATCGCCTACGGGCTGGGCAGCGAAAATCAAAACCTGCCCGCTTATGTCGTCATGGTCAGTCAGGGTTCCGGCAACACTCAGGCGCTTGCTGATCGCGCCTTCGGCGCCGGCTTCCTTCCCACAAAATTCTCCGGTGTTAAGTTTCGTGGCGGCACCGACCCGGTACTCTATCTTTCCGACCCGGACGGTTATTCCAGAGAAGCCCGCCGCCGTTACCTCGACGATCTTGCCAAGCTCAACCAGATCAAGCTCGACGACTATCAGGATCCTGAAATTGCCACTCGTATCTCTCAATATGAGATGGCATTCCGCATGCAATCGAGCGTCCCCGAACTGAGCGATCTTACCAAAGAGCCGCAATCGACTTTTGATCTCTATGGCCCCGACGCCCGCAAGCCCGGCTCCTACGCCGCCAATTGCATTCTTGCCCGCCGCCTTGTCGAACGCGGTGTCCGTTTCGTACAACTCTTTCACCGCGGTTGGGACCAGCACTCCAACCTCCCCAAAGAAATCCGCGCACAGTGCAAGGAGACAGACCAGCCTTCCGCGGCGCTCGTCGAAGACCTCAAACAGCGGGGTCTGCTCAAAGATACGGTCGTCGTCTGGATGGGCGAATTCGGGCGCACGGTCTACTCGCAGGGCACGCTGACCGAGACCAATTATGGCCGCGACCATCATCCCCGCTGCTTCACCGCATGGGTCGCCGGTGGAGGCTTCAAGGGGGGCACGACTTACGGCGAAACCGACGATTTCTCCTACAACATCACCCGGGATCCGGTGGACCTCCACGACCTCCACGCCACGCTTATGCACGCTCTTGGTGTCGATCACACCAGGCTCACCTTCAAGTTCCAGGGCCGCCACTACCGACTCACCGACGTCAAGGGCCAAGTCGTAAAGCCGCTGCTATCCTGACACCGCCTATGGACGCGACAAAGTACTTACTCTTGGTGCTTGACGGGCTCAAGGAGCAGCAGCGGCAATGCCGGGCGCACCGATCACGACGATCGGCCTCGACTTCTACTATCGCGATACGAATACGAGCGGCCCAAAGAGCTTACCCAACCCTTCCCTGCGCTCTCCTCGCTTTACCGGATGAAGCCTCCGGATCATGCGAAGCAAGAAACTGGCCGGTCGTCCCAAAGATAAGGTGGTAATGGATGCCCTCGAAAAAACTCTTGGTGAAATCGAAGCCCAAGCTCAGCAGAGCTGAACAACTCGCACTCCTTACCCAGGCAACGGAGGCCATGGAGCTTGAAATGATTCGAGCTCGTCTCAGCTTCCCCCATCTCTAGCGCATCCGGCTCTTCCACAAGCGCCGCCCCAACAGGAACAAACCAGCGAGTGCCGCTGCAATCGACGCACTTCCCACTCCCGCCGTCGCACCAAACAACGGCTTCATCAATCCTGGCGGAAAATTCGCCTTCGCCGCCATCAGTCCGCTGAACCCATTCAGCGGCACACCCAGGCACATCCCCCCAATCACCATCACCATCAGCATCGCTTCACTCTCCGGTACACTCTTCAGCGCAACTCCCAACAGCAATCCCACCAGTACCAGAAACAGCGGATCCTGCAACTGCAAAAACGAGCCCACCATCAACAGCAGCCCCGCCGCCGGCATCAGCCACTTCACCGGTAAATTCGGACGCACCGGTGCCAGCGCCATCGCCGACAGCATTAGCCACTTCCCGTCGAAGAACACGTGGTCCGTGAACCAATACCCCAATTCCCACCCTCGTGCGAACGGCGGTTGGGCAATCACCCGGCGCAACACTTCGGTCGCGATCAAGCCTCCGATGGCAAAGCCGGCGAGGTCTCGCCACTTGTTGCGATCGTGAACCGCATCGGTTGTTTCTTCCAATATGCCAGGGACCTCCATGCCCATTCCACCGGGCCGAAGCGGAAATACCGCAGCCACAACGGACTCAATATCAGGTTAATCGACCACATCGCGAACACCACGTACAAAAGCTGATACCGCTCGAGTGTGCCAAACTTGCCAAGTCCATAGCCATTGAAAAACAGCGTCATCAGCACACTCGTCAGCAGATAATTCGTCAACGCCATCTGTCCCACCTTCGACAACAAAAACGTGAGCGGCCGCATCCACCCCAGCTTATAGACGAGCAGCACCAGCCCCAGATGCCCCAGTCCCACCGCCAGCCGCCCGTATTCATAGCTCAAAAATAGCCAGTTTACTGTCAACGGGTCCCAGTGCGAATCGACAACCAGCTTCGTCAGATACGCCAGCAGCGGCACTCCCAGCAAATAACCACCCGCCGCCAATCGCGAATAAAAACCAGCGCTCTTCTCCGCCGACAAGACGCCGCTTTTATAAAGCGCCATCCCCAGCAGCATCGGGAACAGCACATCCCAGAGCAGGGACTTCATCATCATAACCGTCTGAACCCCAAAGGTATGGGATGCCCGGTACTTCAAATTCTCCAGATACCCGCCCCGCATCTTCCCGATCTGCTCCTCTATTTTTGCCTTACGCTTGACAATATCCTCGTTATCGAGGGTCTCCTGATACGCCTCCACCGTCTTCTTCTGTTCCTTCGTTCGCTTCTTCTCATCCACCTTCAGCACTGCCACCGCTTCGCTCCGCTGCGCGAATTGCGAAAACACAAATCCCGCCGTGCTCAAGTTGAGCAGCAAAAACACTACC
>JBKJSR010000466.1:0-6416 GCA_046594355.1 Bryobacter sp. | reverse complement strand
ATGTAGAAGAATGAGGCCAGCGGCTGGCGGAAGCCGACGACCAGATTGTGATACGGGTTCATCTCGACGAAGTTGGGGTGTGTGGCCCCGGTGGTGAAGTGGCTCAAATGGTAGAGGATGAAGAAAAAGATGATCGGGCCGGATAGGTACATCGTACGGGAGGCGTAAGTGGAGATCGTGGGAGTCTTCTTCACGTAAGCCTGGGGGCGTGCGGCACGGTTGATGTTGTAAAGCTGGGCGATAGTCACGACGTGGAGAACAAAGCAGGTGAGGAGGGCGATGCGGATTGCCCAAAGGAGTTCAGCGGAAGCGTGGAGCAGTTTGGCATAGGCCATCAAGGCTTCTTCCGCGTTGGGCAGGTAGATTTGCAAATTGCCCAGCATGTGGCCAATGGTGAATGCGAAAAGAATGGCGCCGGTGATGGCGACAACGTATTTTTTGCCAATCGTGGATTGGTAAAGCGACAGAGATTGCTGGAGCTTAGAGTTGGGTGCAGCAGCGGTGGCCATAGAGTTTGTAATGCCTCGGAATTTGTTCAAAAAATGGAGTTTGTGCGTCCACTTTGTGGATGCGGGGCTGTAAGTATTGTAGTAAAAAATTTACCGATTGACCGTAGAATGTGCGCCATGTGTAGCAGCTGTGTCTCATTTGCCCAGGAACAGACGGCGGGCGAGGAGTTCTGGAAGACCTGCGGCGTGGATGGATTTAGCGGCAGACTCAACATCGTAAGCCGCACGGTAGTAAGTGATGGTGGCAGTTGACTGGTTGTAGATGCAATAGGCGGCGCGCCAGTCGGCGTCGCGGGGTTGACCAACGCTTCCGGGATTGATTAGGTATTGTGCTTCGCTGTCGATTTGGAGCGGGTAGCTGGTTTCGAGTTCCGGGACTTGAGGAATGGGACGGAGAGTGCGGCGGAGGAAAGTAAAGCCACCCTGACGGTGTGTGTGGCCGAAGAAGTTGAGTGGACCGCGGAGGAATTGTTCCATGCCGCGAGCGTCGCATTCCTGGATGAGGTAGAGGTCTTCGTCGACGGGGCTGCCGTGCATGAGCCAGAAGCCGGAGTGTTCGATGGGCCCACGCGGCATTTCGCGCAGATAGGCCCTGTTGGGCTCGGTGAGGATGTTGGCAGTCCAGTATAGGGAAGCGGCGGCGACGGTGTTGTAGCCTTCGGTGTCGTCGAGGCCGACGGAGACTTTGTCGTGGTTGCCGCGCACGATGGCGCTCAGGTTCTGGCGGGACCACTCCACGCTTTCATTGGGAGCGGCCCCATAACCGACCACATCGCCACAACAGAGGATCTGATCGTAGTTGCCCCTGGCTTGGTTGAGGACGGCATTGAGGGCGTAAATGTTGGCATGTATGTCGCTAAGGACGAGAAAACGCAGGGTGTAGCCTCTAGTTCATTATGGCGCGAGTGGCTTGAGGCGGTGGCGGCTTCGCTACAATGGTTCGATGTCATTAGTCGTTGTGGGCTCCGTCGCGTATGACGGGGTCGAAACTCCCCACGGTAAAGTCGAGCGGATGCTTGGCGGTGCCTGTACTTATATCGCCTTGTCGGCGAGCTACTTTACCCCGTCCAAGATCGTGGCGGTGGTTGGCGACGATTTCGCCGACGAGGACCGTCAGTTGCTCGCGTCTCGCGGCATCGATCTCGCGGGTCTGGAACTTGCCGAGGGCAAAACCTTCTTTTGGCAGGGAGTTTATTCAGACGATATGAACGACCGCACGACGCTGCGGACCGACCTGAACGTCTTTGCCACTTTTTCGCCTAAGCTGCCAGAGAGTTACAAGAATCAGCCTTATCTGTTTCTCGGAAATATTCAGCCGGCGCTGCAGAAGCAGGTGTTCTCGCAAATGTCGAGCCTGCGCTTTTGTGGCGGCGACACGATGAATTTCTGGATTAACGATTTTCGCGAAGAGTTGCTCGCGACCATTGCCGACTGGAACTTTCTTCTTATCAACGATTCAGAAGCCAGGCTGCTATCCGGGGAATCGAACTTAGGCAAGGCTGCCGCGAAGATCATGGCGATGGGCCCGAAGAATCTGGTGATCAAGCGGGGCGAGTATGGCGCGATGCTGTTCCGTCCAGACAGCTTGTTCATGGTGCCGGGCTATCTGCTGGATAACGTTTTCGACCCAACTGGTGCAGGCGATTGTTTTGCCGGCGGCTTTGTTGGCTATCTCGCCGAGCGCGGCTTCGACTTGCAGGGGGAGATTGATCCGCAAGAATTGCACCGGGCCGTGATTCATGGCAGCGTGATGGGCAGCTTCTGCTGCGAGAAATTTGGAGTGGACCGCTTCCGCACGCTGACACGCCAGGAGATTGATGGGCGCTTTGAAGAATTCCGCAAGTTCACGGCGTTCTAAAGCGGTTCCCGGCTGGGCGGGGATCTTGCTGTGCGCGGCTGTGCTGACGTGCGTGAGTGCGGCGGCGATCTATTTTGTACAGGCCGAGGGGACTGCGCTTTTCTTCGGGGATGCAGCGGCTCATCTCAACATTGCGCGGCGGCTCTTTGATGGCCGCAATCCGGGCTATGAACAGATCGGGACCGTTTGGCTGCCACTGCCGCATGTGTTGATGATGCCGTTTGCGAAAGTGGATGAATGGTGGCGCAACGGGCTGGCGGGTGCGATTCCTGCGGGTGTGGCCTGGGTTGCCGCGGGAACTTTTCTGTTTGCGGCCTTGCGGCGGTTATTCGGAATCGATGGAGCGGTTGCGGGAACAGCGGTGTTCGCAACACAACCGAATCTGCTCTATCTGCAAGCGTCGCCAATGACGGAAAGTATTTTTTTTGCCTGTGCGTTGGGGATACTTTTGTTCACGGTGCGGCTGCACGCGACTGGTTCGCCGCTCGATGCCGCCCTTGCCGGGCTCTGCGCTTGTGCAGCCACACTGACTCGTTACGAGGGCTGGATTCTGTTGCCCTTCGTTGGTCTCTATATCTTGCTGAATGGTGGCCGAAGGCGCTGGGAATGCGCGCTGTGGTTCGCCTTGATCGCGGGCAGCGGGCCGCTCTATTGGCTGGGCCACAACTGGGTGATGTATTCGGACTGGCTTGAGTTCTATCGCGGGATCGGTTCGGCGAAGGACATCCAGAAGCAGCTCCCTTATCCGGGTTCACACGACTGGGCGGCAGCCGGGCGTCAATTTGCTATTGCAGTCAAGGCGGTACAGGGCTGGCCGCTGGTGATTCTGGCTGTGGCCGGTCTGGTGTCGGCAATTGCGAGAAAAGCGTTTTGGCCGCTGGGCTTTTGTCTGATTTCGCCACTGTTCTATGTGTGGAGCTTGCACTCCGGTGATACGCCGATCTACGTTCCGGAGGTCTATCCCTTCAGCCATTACAACTCCCGTTATGCGCTCGCCGCCCTGCCCTTGTTTGCAGTTTGCGCCGCAGCACTCGGGGCGGCTTTGCCCAGGATCCGGTGGGCGATTCCAGTGGTTGCGCTTTCGTGGTTTATTTTCGAGCCGCTGATTGTCAAGCGCGAAGGGGAAGTAAATTCCCAGTCTCGGAGGACTTGGACCAATGAGGTTGGGACAATGTTAAAAGCACAGTATCAACGCGGCACTGGCATCCTGATGCCGTTTGGAGATTTGACTGGAATTTTGCAGGAGGCGGGGATTCCGATTCGTGAATGTATCCATCAGGGAGACAAGCTTGAATTTGATCGGGCAACCGCGCGGCCGGATCTCTTTCTCGATACGGCGTGGGTGATTGCCCAGTCGGGCGACAGGGCGTCGAATGCGATGGCGAAGGCGCGGGCGATGGGGATGCCTTATCGCTGTGTGAAACTAATATCGTTGCCTTATTCTCCGGTGCTTGAGGTGTGGCGGCGCGTTTCTCCATGAAAATTCCATTTACGAAGGCGCATGGCGCGCAAAACGATTTCTTGCTGACCTGGAAGGCAGACTTGCCTGCCGTTGAGAATCTGAATCAGCTCGCCATGGCGATTTGTCACAGAAACACCGGGGTTGGCGCCGATGGCTGGCTGTTGGTTTCAGATGGCGAGCAGGGCTGCGACATTCGGATTCGTCTTTTCAATCCCGATGGTGGAGAAGTAGAAATGTCGGGGAACGGTACCCGATGCGCCGCCGCCTGGGCGATTGCGAATGGCCGGGCAACAGCGCCGGAAATCAAGATTCTGACTGGGGCCGGCCCCAAGTCGATGCGGCTGATCGAGCAGAGTGGCGAATGCTTCCTGTTTCTGATGAACATGGGCGAGCCGAAAATAAACGAAGGTGATTTGCACGCCAGGCTCGCGCTGAGTTCCGGCGAAGTGGACTGCACGATTCTTGATGTGGGCAACCCGCAATGCGCAGTCTTTGTCGAGAATTTCGATTTCGATTGGGTTGCTATGGGCGCTGAGATCGAGCGGCTTCCGCGTTTTCCACACCGTACGAATGTAAGCTTTGTCAAAATCTCCGATGAGCATACGATCGACGTGCGCTTCTTTGAGCGCGGGGTTGGAGTTACTAATTCATCCGGTACCGGATCTACAGGTGCGATGGCGGCAAGTGTGTTGCGCGGATTGGTCAAAAGTCCGGTAAGAGTAAATACTCCCGCCGGTGAGCTAATCCTTTCGTGGGAAGATTCGATTTATCTTTTAGGTCCTGCCGAATTGACGGTGCAGGGCAAGTATTTATTTCAGGAAAAATGAAAACACAAATTCTTCAGAAGCTTCACGGTAAGACGGCCCGCATTGGCGTGGTTGGTCTTGGATATGTTGGCCTTCCGCTGGCCGTTGAGTTCGCGCACGCCGGGTTCCATGTTACTGGGCTCGACATCGACGAACGCAAAATCTCTAAAATCAACGCTGGTGAGTCCTATATCCAGGACATCCCCACTTCGGTTTTAAAGCCGCTGGTCGATGCTGGAATGCTGGATGCAACCAGCGATTTTTCAGTGATTCAGGATCTGGATACAATCAACATTTGCGTTCCGACGCCGCTTTCGAAGGCGAAGGATCCCGATATGACCTTTGTGAATTCGGCAGTGCAATCGATCGCGGAGAATTTCGGGGCGGGGAAGCTGGTGATTCTTGAGTCGACCACCTATCCGGGCACGACCGAAGAATTGGTGTTGCCGAAGCTGGAGCAGCGCGGGCTCAAGGTCGGAGTAGACTTCTTTTTGTGCTTTTCGCCGGAGCGCGTGGACCCTGGCAATAAGCAGTTTCAGACGAAGAACATCCCGAAGGTTGTGGGCGGGCACACGGCGAATTGCACCGAGGTTGGGGCGGCATTCTACGGGCAGGCGCTGGATCATGTCGTGCCGGTGAGCGGCACCAAAGTCGCCGAGATGGTGAAGCTGCTCGAGAACACGTTTCGCATGATCAACATTGGCATGGTGAACGAGATGGCGATGATGTGCGGACGCATGGGAATCAATGTCTGGGAAGTGATTGATGCAGCGGCGACAAAGCCTTTCGGATTCATGCCGTTCTATCCGGGGCCGGGCCTGGGCGGGCACTGCATTCCGATCGATCCGTTTTACCTGAGCTGGAAGTCGAAGCAGGCTGGAATTGAGGCGCGCTTCATCGAACTGGCCGGCTACATCAACGGTCAGATGCCACACGTTGTGGTGGAGAGAATTCAGGACGCTCTGAATAATCATGCCAAGCCGGTAAAGAACTCTCGTGTGCATATACTCGGAATGGCTTATAAGAAGAACATCGACGATGTGCGCGAATCTCCCGGACTCGACATCATGCACCTGTTGATGCAGCGCGGCGCGATCGTCTCTTATTCAGACCCATTCATCCCCAGCTTGCGGATCGACGATCATCGGCTGGAGAATCAGGACATGCTGAGTTCCTGCGCCGCGGCGGATTGCGTCGTCATTGTGACCGATCACACGGACGTGGACTACGCGAAGGCGGTTGAGGTTTCGAAGCTGGTGGTCGATACGCGTAACGTTCTCAAGAAGATCAAATCGGACAAAATCGTCACTCTTTGAGGATCTGTGGGAATCACGATTTTTCTTCTCTGCGGAGCTTTGGCTGCTGAGGCTGCGACTCTTGATGCAGTTGGGTTGGAGCGCGAATTTAGCAAACTTGCGGCTGGTGTTGATGGCCGGGTAGGTGTTTGCGCCCAAGCAGACGCGGCTCCGGTTTGCCTGAATGCCGGCCAACGCTTCTCGATGCAGAGTGTTATGAAGCTGCTGGTCGGGATGGCTGTGATGGACGCTGTGGACCGGCGCGGGTGGAAACTCGAAACCCCGATTCGTATCCGCAAACAGGACCTGAGTCTCTATATGCAGCCGCTTGCCAAACTGGTTGGGCCAAGCGGATTTGAGACTACGATTGGCGATCTGGTGCGGCGGGCCGTTGTAGACAGCGACAGTGCGGCGACGGACATTTTACTTGCCCGCCTCGGAGGGCCTGGTACCGTAAATAAGCTTCTCGGACGTAATGGGATTCAG
>JBKJSR010000371.1:0-2650 GCA_046594355.1 Bryobacter sp. | reverse complement strand
CGACACCGCTTGCGCCCGACTTGCCCTCGGCCAGAATTCGATTCCAACGGCTGTCGAAGCCGTCCAGCGTGAGATCGACGACTACGATGTCCAGACCCGCGTGCTCAATCGCGAACTGGAAATCGGCGCCGACCACAAGGAACGCCTCGGTGAACTCGGCGAAATGAAGATCGCTGCCGAAGCCAAGCTCAAAGTGCTCAAAGAGCGCTGGGAGAAAGAAGGTGACCTCGTCACCGAGATTCGCGAAATTCGCGATCAGATCATGGCGAATGCAGAAGGCATCGACAAGGAAGATTTGCGCACCAAGATTGGTGCCAAGACCAGAGAGCTCGGAGAATTGCAGGGCGAGAGCCCGCTAATGCGCGTCTCGGTGGACGATCAAGTTGTAGGCGAAGTGATTTCGGCTTGGACCGGGATCCCGATCGGCAAGATGCTGAAGGATGAAATCCAGACTGTTCTCGAACTCGAGAAGCATCTCTGCGCCCGCGTCATCGGCCAGGATCACGCCATGCACGCCATCGCGGAACGCATCAGAACCTCCAAGGCCGGCATGGACGACCCGGTCAAGCCCGTTGGTGTCTTCATGCTCGTCGGCCCCTCGGGCGTCGGTAAAACCGAGACCGCTCTCGCCATCGCCGACATGCTCTATGGCGGTGAAGACAACATGATCGCGATCAACATGAGCGAGTTCCAGGAGGCCCACACGGTCTCTACGCTCAAGGGTTCGCCTCCCGGATATGTCGGTTATGGTGAAGGCGGCGTGCTTACAGAAGCCGTCCGCCGCCGCCCTTACTCGGTGGTCCTGCTGGACGAAGTCGAAAAGGCCCATCCCGACGTGCTGGAGCTCTTCTTCCAGGTCTTCGATAAGGGCCGCATGGAAGATGGTGAAGGCCGCGAGATCATCTTCCGCAACAGCGTGATCATCCTCACTTCCAACGCCGCTACCGACACACTGATGAAGCTTGTAGCCGACCCGGAAACCATGCCTTCCCCCGAAGGCATCATCCTCGCCATGAAGCCCGAACTCGACAAGATCTTCAAGCCCGCCTTTCTCGGCCGCATGGTAATGATCCCCTACTACCCTGTGCGCGACGAAGTTCTCAAGACCATCGTCAAGCTCAAGGTCGCGAAGATCCAAAAGCGCCTCAAGGCAACGCACAAGATCCAACTGATCGCCGGTCAGGACGTCATCGACGCGGTTGCTTCGCGCTGCACCGAAGTGGAATCCGGTGCCCGCAACGTCGACAATATCCTTACCAACACGGTCTTGCCCGACATCAGCCGGCGCCTGCTTGGCATGATGGCCGAAGGCGTTCGTCCCGAGCAGATCACCATCACGGTCGGCCCGGACGGCAACTTCCAGTACGTTTAGAGTTCTACCCTGGACAAAAGGCCCACTCGCTCTCGAGTGGGCCTTTTGTTTTTGCTATCGCGGCGGTTAGGGCTTGATTCCCGCCTTCTCAAAATCGCCCGCCTTAAAGATACTCAGCTTCGCAGGATCCATGTACTTCTTGAACACTGCGTTCACCTGCTCGACGGTCAGCGAATCGACCTTGCTTTCAACCTCCCGCATGAACGCCATCGTGCGGTCGTAGGCCGCGGCGTTCGCCAAAACGCCGGTCAGCGATTGGTCTTCGGTGCGCATCACCTGACGCGATTGCAGCCAGCCCTTCTTTGCCGAATCCACTTCCTCTTTCGTAAAGCCTTCCTTGAATGCCTTGTCCAACTCCTCGATAAAGGCCTTTTCCACCTTGCCGATATTCAAAGGATTCAAGATCGCATTCCCCATGAACATTGCGTTGTCCTGCTTTGGCGACGCCGAGAAGTTTGCGCCCACGCCATAGCTGAGGCCATCCTTCTGCCGGATGCGCGAGGCCAGACGGGAATTCAAAAAGCCACCGCCCAGCATGTAGTTGCCCAGCGTCAGTGCCGGGTAATCGGGGTGCTCATCGGAAATCTGAATCGGAAAACTCGCAAAGAAAACAGCGTTCGCCTTGTCCGGAGTCTGGAACGATTGATTCACCGGAGCGATTACCCGATAGGGATTCGGAACCCTTGTGTAAGGCGCGGCAGCTTTAAAGGAACCGAACAACGATTCCAGCAGCGGCGTGATCGCAGCCTCGTCAAAGTCGCCCACGATCGCAATCTGCCCATTGCCGCCGCCATAGAACTGCTTGTGGAAGGCCTTCAGGTCTTCCTTCTTCACCGCCTTGATGTTCTCCAGCTGCTCCACCGGCGTTGCCCGGTAGCGCACGTCTCCCTTTGGATACGGAGATAGATGGCGCTGCATTGCGGTCATGGCCACCACCTGGGGCTCCTTCTGACCGTTCTCGATACCAGTGACAAATTGCTTGACCACTTCCTGGAATTCGCTCTCCGGGAACACCGGCTCCTTCAACATCTCAGCAACCAGCTTCAATACTTCCGGAAGGTTTGTCCGCGACGTCTCAACATTGGCACTCACCTGCGAGGCCCCGCCAAACACGCGCACATTCGCCTTCAAACGGTCAAATTCATCCTTCAGTTCCTTCTTGCTGTGCTTCGCCGTTCCGCGATCAATCATCGCTGCAGTCAGGCTGCCCACCTCGGTCTTACCAAACAGCGACTTCTCGTCGCCGATGCGGAGGTTGATCTGCGCATTCACCTTCTC